>JAAUYY010000024.1 GCA_014804865.1 Desulfovibrio sp. | reverse complement strand
TCAGCGCCGCGATAAGAGCGTATTCCATGATTGTTCCTGGTCGTATGCGCCGGTCGGGCGGCGTTTTCGAGCGTTTCGCTCGCGGTTAATTATCCCATGTCAGGCGCTTTGTCGTCCCGTTGCTTGTGGCGAGAATCTGCGCGATCACGCCCACGGCGAGTTGCTCCGGAGTCCTCGCACCAATGTTAAGGCCAATGGGACAGCCAATGGCAGCCAGCTCCGCGTCGGGAGCGCCAGCCTCGCGCAATTTCGCGTATATTTCGCTTTTTTCATTCTCGTCGGCGTAGAGTCCAAGATAGGACGCGTCGCTTTCGAGGCATTGACGAAGAATAGCGACGCAATCATCGATTTCCGCGCAAAATATGCAAACGAAATAATTGCGATCCACCATGCAATCGGACGCGAAATTGTCGTAGTCGTCAAGACGAAAAATTTGCTCTTCCGTCGCGTACGGGGGCGCGGGCTCGTCCTGGAGTAGAGCGAATTCAAGGATAAAGCCGCAAGTTTCCGCGAGCTTTCCCAGTTCGTCGACAACTAGACCATGACCGCAGAGCAGGACTACGGGGTGTTCGACTATTTCGATTTCTTCGGGCTCGGGCTTCGATTCGGGCTCCGGCTCATGGGATGGCTCGGGATTTTTGGGGGTATCGAGGCCATCGAGGACTGGGCCGATGGCTTCGTCCACGTCGTTTTTATTTTTAGGCATCGTTTTTTTCCTCCGAGTAGCCGCATTTCTTGTCGGGGCAGACGAGTTTTACGCCGTCGGGAGTTCTTTTTTCCAGCGTATAAGGCGAGCCGCATCGCGGGCACTCCCTGGGAATGGGTTTGTTCCAGAGGGCGAAGTCGCATGCGGGATACTGATCGCAAGCGTAAAAAATCTTGCCGCGCTTGCTGCTTTTTTCTACGAGCGATCCTTTATGACATTTGGGACACTGGACGCCGGTGGAAAGCGACGCTGTGTAAGAGCAGTCGGGATAGCGAGAACAGGCGACAAATTTCGCCCCAGTTCGGGATTTCTTGATCAGCAAGTCGCCTCCGCATTGCGGACATTCGCCAATTTTCTCATACTTGGGAGCTTCTTTTTCGACAATGGAAACCCGGCCCTGATCGTCGCGCGAGAAATTGGAGGTAAAAGAACATTCCGGGTAGCCGGTGCATCCCAGAAAATCTCCGGATTTGCCAAATTTAATGGCCAGCGGTCTGGAGCATTGCGGGCAGGAGAGATCCGTGGGCACGCCTTTTTTCACGCTGGTCATATTTTTGCTCGCGGCGTCGAGAGTCGGATTAAATTCGGCCGCGAATTCGCTTAATAGATGCACCCAATTTTCGTCGCCGTCGGCCACTTTGTCCAGACTCTCTTCCATTTTAGCGGTAAAATTTGTGTCCATAAGTCTTTGAAAATGGGCTACGAGCTGATCGCAGACGACGCGGCCCAAGTCGGTGGGGGCCAGTCTCTTGTCCTCGAGCTTGACATATTCCCGATCCAGGAGAGTGGAGATAATCGCGGCGTAAGTCGACGGACGTCCGATGCCTTTGTCTTCCAAATCCTTTACCAGCGTCGCTTCGCTATAACGGGCCGGAGGTTGGGTGAATTTTTGGGCGGTTTCAAGTTTTTCGAGTTTCAGATTTTCGCCGACGCGAAGCGAAGGCAGGCGGGGCGTCTCGTCCGAGGACGATCTGGGCAACGCCTTCATAAAGCCTTCGAACAGGATCTGTTCGCCCTTGGCTTTCCATTGGCTTTCGCCGCAGTCGACGAGAACTTGAGTTTCGTTAATCTTGGCCGAGGCCATCTGCGAGGCGATAAAACGCGTCCATATTAATTTATAAAGATTATATTGATCTGGCGCCAGGAACTCCTTGACCGCTTCCGGATCCAGCGACGCGTCGACCGGCCTTATGGCTTCGTGCGCGTCCTGCGCCGATTGTTTCGCCTTATATACGCGCGGCTTTGGGGGGAGATAGGCTTGCCCGTAATTTTCCAGAATAAAGGTCTTCGCCGCGCTTTGCGCCTCGGCGGACACGCGGGTAGAATCGGTGCGCATATAGGTAATGAGAGCCGTGAGGCCCCGATCGCCCAGCTCGACGCCCTCGTATAGTTTCTGGGCGATTTGCATCGTTCTTTTTGCCGAGTAACCGTGCCTTTGATTCGCGGCTTGCTGCAGGGTGGAGGTGATGAAAGGCGGTTGCGGGGCGCGCTCTTTCTCGCGGGAAGTCGCTTCGGCTACTACGAATGGGAGGCCCTTGATCGAGTCGCGGAATTTTTCGGCTTCTTCCGCGCTTGAGATCTCGATTTTTTTGCCGCGGTATTTTGCCAATTCCGNCTTGNAGGCTGGAGGTTCGGAGGCGGCGAGAATGGCGTGAAATGGCCAATATTCCTTTGGGACGAATACTTCCCTTTCCTTTTCCCTCTCCACGATCATGCGCAGACCGGCGGACTGCACGCGTCCGGCCGAAAGGCCNCTNTTAATGGTTTTCCAAAGCAGAGGCGATATTTTATAGCCTACAAGACGGTCGAGGACGCGTCGCGCCTGCTGGGCGTCGAACAGGTTGACGTCGAGATCCCTGGGATGAGCTATGGCGTCGAGNACNGCGCGTTTCGTGATCTCGTTAAACTGGATGCGCTTGATGGATCGAGCGTCGTCGCGAATGAGTTCCGCGACGTGCCAGGCGATGGCTTCGCCCTCGCGATCCGGATCGGGAGCCAGATAAACGACGTCCGCTTTTGCCGCTTCCTTGCGGAGCGCGTTGACAATATCCTTTTTATTGTCAATAATTTCATAATGCGGCGCGAAGCCGTTGTCTTCGTCGACGCCCAGCGTCTTTGACGGCAGATCTCGCACATGGCCTACGCTCGCCGCGACCTTGAAATCCGGGCTTAAAAATTTGCCTATTGTTTTTACCTTGGCGGGAGATTCAACTATAATTAACTGTTTTGCCATTCCGTCCTCATACGCGAGACTTAAGAGTCTTTTTTGGCGAAAATACTTTATCTGTCNATAAGGTCAAGTANCCAGTTTATCCGCCTCTCCGATCGGGGAGGGATCGCGATGTCCGTNCGTTTATTCAGTCCATAGCGAGTTGGAAATAAAATTGCCGGCNCGCTATGGCGGCTTTGCTCGCAAAGACNTCCGCGAAATTNCCGCNAGGCGAATTTACTTNGCCGTAGAGGCAATTTCTAGCGCGATTTGCTACAGGATGAGATCAAGCGACGAGGGAGATGAATTATGGTTAATTTGATCAATCGTTTTCTATTGCCGACGGTCATAATTTTTTTCGCGATATGCGGTTGCGTCAGAAACAATGTCGCCGCGCCCAGAGAAATTGAGAAGCANCACTCCGGCAGCCTCTCCATGCCGCTCAAAAAGGATATTCCGCGAGTAATTTACGTCGATATGCGCGATTCGGCCGGTCCCCGTTCTTCGCTTCCGCCGGAAATCATAGACGCCATTCGCCATGAGAATTTTGAGATAACCGATTCGCCAAGCAAAGCCGGATATATTCTTCATATCAATATTATACGGGAAGATACCGTGGATCCGCTTGTCTTCGCCGAAATAGCGAAGGCCGGTTACGGAGGGGAGGCGAATTTCTCCGGCTCCGGCGCGAAGGCCTTGCTAGCCGACGCAATCCTGGTGCAACGTAATGTGCCGGCGGCGAAACGTCCGTCCCAGGAAAGACTCAAAAACATATCCGCGAGGAACGCGCGCGACAGCGGCCAGATGCGCATAGGACTCATGCTTGCCGGAGACGACGCCGCTGATCCCGCCTATTCGCGGCTATTCTATACGGCGCTCGCCGACGAACTTCAATTGGCATTAACTTCGAGCGACGAAGATTAAGGTCGCGCCATTTCATTTTGACGCGGAAAAGAGCGGAGACGATCGCCGTCTTCGTTTTCTTTGGCCAGTTCTCGCGTCGGCATTTTGGCGAATAACTTTCTCTCTTCTTCAGATTGGCTAGTCCCGCCCCTTTGCGCGATATGGCATTATCTTTGCTTAATCCCTGTCGCGAACTATAATCTTTTGAATTATAT
The DNA here is from genome assembly GCA_014804865.1 of Desulfovibrio sp. The sequence goes on along the minus strand of JAAUYY010000024.1, from coordinate 5,895 downwards.
CTTTTCACTAATATTAGAATGTCAATCGGCGAAGGCTGTCGATAGTTCGCGCGGCCTTCGCGATTTAAGAACCGACAAGACACGATAGAGAAATCCGGTATGGGCGGTCTGAGGATTGTCGCCGTCCATTGCGGGAGGATAAATATGTCCCAGCCAACGATTGCCATTTCAGGGCGAGAAGCGAAAAATCCAGTCGCCAAAGCGACCTCCAAGGGCGCGTCTTCCGCCAAGGGAGCGTCTTTCGCGGCGGTGATGGATCGCGAGAGACAGGCCCAGGGAAGCTCGGTAAAACAAGGCTCCGAGGCGTCTAAAAATATTCAGGGATCCGCGAAACGGACGACGGCGGCGCCATCCGCGGGAATTCCCTTGCGCGGAACGATTCTGGCCGGACGGACGCCCAACGATATGTTGCGGATGCAGAATTTCACAACCGCCGGACTGACCGGCGCGGCGACGCCCAATATGGGCAAAAGCTTGAGTTCGGCGACAAATTTGCGAACTATCGCGGCGGCCGACAATGGGAGAGGTTTCGCTCTCGCCAGAACGGATTTTATACGCACAGCCCCGCGCGCGGATAAAACCGCGCGGGCGACCTCCGCTCGCAAGCGTCAAGTCTCCGACGAAACGCGTCTGGGCAAATTGTCCGCCAAGTTCGAGTCCGGCTCCGACGGCATAGCCGCCATAGGCTATGATAGCACGGGCGGAACGTCGTACGGCAAATACCAGATCGCCTCCAAGGTNGGCAGCATGAAATCGTTCCTCGCCTTCCTGGACAACGAAGCGCCCGATCTGGCCAGTCGCCTCCGGCAGGCGGGGCCAGCCAATACGGGAAGCAGACGCGGAGGCATGCCTGGCGAATGGCGCGCCATAGCTAAAGAGCAACCGGAAAGATTCGAGCAACTTCAGGAAGCGTATATCCATGAAAGCCACTATAAGCCGGCCTTGAGCGCGATAGCGGAAAATACGGGCATCGATACTTCAAACCTCTCGGCGGCCATGCGCGAAGTCATCTGGAGCACGGCTGTGCAACACGGACCGGCTGGCGCGGCGCGAATTTTCGCGAAGGCGGACTCCATGAGCGGCAAGGCGCGCTCAGATTCCTATGAGAAGAAATTGATCGCCAATGTCTATAATGTGCGCGCGGGACAGTTCGGCTCATCGACGCCTCAAGTGCGCGAAGCCGTGCGCAATAGATTCCGCGAAGAACGTCAACTGGCTTTGAATATGCTTAAAAACGGCGACGCGGCCTAGCGAATGGGCGGAAACGTTCTCGTAGTCAATCTTACGCGCTTCGGAGATATTCTTCAGACGCAACCGCTGATCAATGATCTCCATTCGAGCGGATATAAGACCGGATTGCTGGGCCTGGAAAATTTTAGCGCGGCGACCGGTCTTTTGCGCAATCTGGATTATTTCGCTCCGTTGCCGGGAGCCAGCGTTCGCGCGGGCGCGGATTCCGCATGGAGCGCGGCTCTGGAGCGAGTTCTGAAGTTCGCGACCGCGATTAACGAAGATTTCGCGCCCGATTACATAGTAAATCTAACTCCATCTATTCCGGCCAGACTACTCTCAAAGCTAATCGCTGGATCAAAGGCTAAAATTCTGGGCTTCGGCATGGACGAGTTTGGCTTTGGGGCGAACGAGGGCGTCTGGGCGACCTTCTTCGCGACGGCGGCCCAAAGACGCGCCAACGCGCCGTTTAATGTGGCGGATATGATGCGTCGTATGGCTTCCCGGCTGACAGGAAAAACAACGGTCGATATCCGTCTGCGCGATCCCGATCCCGAGGATGCCGCCTGGGCAAGGGCTTTTCTTGGCTCCTTCGAGCATTCGACAATCGTCGGCTTTCAACTAGGCGCCAGCGAGGAACGACGTCGATGGCCNGTAAAAAATTTCGCGGCTCTTGGGNATCTCCTCTGGAANGAGAAAGGGATTAAGCCAGTTTTGCTGGGCTCCGAACGCGAAAGGACTTTGGCGGAAGAGTACGCGTCNTTCGCGGATCATCCGTTTATAGACGCGGTAGGGAAGACCAGCTTGCCGAGGCTCGCGGCGCTTTTAAAGGAGTTGTCGCTTTTGGTAACCAACGATACGGGCACAATGCACCTGGCCGCCGGCCTTGGCGTCCCGAGTCTGGCCTTTTTTATGGCGACCGCGCAACCTTTTGACACGGGGCCTCTTCTGCCTGGCTCCTGCTGTCTCGAGCCCGCNCTCGACTGTCATCCCTGTCCTTTTGGAGCGCCTTGCCAATTCGCGGAAAAATGCCGCGACATATTTAAGCCGGAAGACGCGGCGTCGTTAGTANTCGGGTATCTGGAAGAAGGAAACTGGCGCGCCGGCGTTTCTCCCTCTCTAGCCTCCAGTTGCAGAGTTTGGGAGACGGGGCGAGACGAAGCGGGCCTCGCCAAACTCGAAAAAATCGCTGGCGAAAACAGGGCCTTTAGAAGCGCCTGGACTCAATGGCAACGGCGATTCTGGTCGCGTATGCTTGATTTGCCCGAGTCCGAAGCGTGGAGCGAAGCTNTCTGGGCGGATCTTCCCGAGCCAATGGTTCCCGCGAAAACTGCCGCCGCTTTGCGCGAAGCCGGCGTTATTCTTGACTCGGCGCGCGAATGCGCGCTTATCGCGGCGACTAATCCCCGGGCCGGAAGTCTTCTCGCGAAGAACTGCGAACGCGCTCTGGCTTTGTTCGCTAGAAACGAGGAACTCGCTATATTCGGCGATTTTTGGCGAGAGTTCACGCGAAGCCAGGTCTCCAAACTTGACCAATTCGCGAAAGATATAGAGAGCTTCTCGCGAGGAATAAAATCGTTGGCCGACGCGCTCGAATTGCGGCTAAATGTGGCTTAATTATTGCATAAATTTGTTTTAAAAATTTCCGGCAATTATTTCCCGGCTTAAGGAGTCGCGCATGATCATAGTGGATGGACGCAAAATCGAAAAAAATATTTCGGATTTCGCGAATNTGGAAGAAATTCTAACCGCGATTAACGAAGACGATAGTATGCGAGGTCGCGTCATAACCGACGTCATAGTCAATAACGAAAATTTCTCGGAAATTTATCCGCATCAGGCAGAGGATATGAGTTCCGATNGCCTGGAAACTGTGGAAGTGCGCTCGGAGCCGGCCGCGGACATGGCTCTCAAGGTCGCGGGGGAACTCCCCAAAGTCGCCAAAATGATGGTGGGCGGCGCGAATAATGTCGCCCGTCTTCTGCGCGAGTCCAAGGACGCCGAGGCGCTCGAGCTTTTTCAGGATCTACTCGACGTCACCCGGGATTTTATGGGTATGCTCTCGCATCTGCGCGATCGCTATCTCGGCGGAGCGGACGAAGAGTTCGCGCGCAGGACGGAAAAGTTTTCCGATTTGTTATCGGAAATGAGCGAAGTAATGGAAAACGAGGACTGGACTCTTCTGGCGGATCTACTCGAATTTGAATTTGTGCCGGCGTGCGACGCGTGGCGAGCGGCGGGCGAAAAAATTCGCGCTCAACTCGAAGCCGCGCGAAAGTAATCAGGGGGAGAAAATGGGACAGGCAATCGCTTTGCTTGACGAGGCGCTGGATTTGGCGCGCAAGGAAAAGAAGGCTCTCGAGCTTGGCTCTTACGAGGAAGCCATAGAGCTGGCTTCTAAACGGGGCGAAATCACGGGAATGGCTTGGGGCCTCATCGACGCGACGGACAGGAGNGACTGCANGACGCGGGCCGGTATGCTCGCCGATTTGCAAAGGCAACTGACCGCCATCGCGAGCTCGGCGCAAGAAACTATACGCCAACGTTTAAGTCGGTCGCGCAAGGAGAAAAAGAGAATCCAGGGTTATCATCTGGCCGTAAACCAGGCCCTTCAGTAAGCGGTCGCGCTCGACCGCGCATATTCGCGAACAAAATTTAATCGTAAAAGGACAGGTCGCCGCCTGTCCTTTTATTTTTGTCGAATCCCAATTTTGTCGAAATCGCTTCGTTTACCGTTGTCGGCTAACTCTTCTTTGTTTTCGTATTGTCCGCTGGGGCGTCCAGATTGGTAAGAAGGATGTGCTCGGTGTTGTATGGCATGCTGATGCCTTCCTTATTGAAGCGCTCGAGGATGGCGACGTTTACCTGGGAACGCGTGTTCATAAAGGCCTTAATGCCGCCGCGTTGTTCGCTGACCAGATAAATTAGCTGGTACTGCAGGCTGGACGCCCCGAAATTAAGCAGGCATGCCCGATCGAAACTGCATTGCGGGAAGGAGNTTACGACTTCTCGCAATAGATCGGACATATTTTTTAATTTCTCGATAGGCGTAGAGTATTCGACGCCTATTTGCGTTATGACGATTCGTTCATGGATGCTGCCCTGGTTGATCAAGACGCCTTTGGTCATTTCGGAATTGGCGCAAATGATGAGGTCGTCGTTCAAATTCCTCAAATGCGTCGTCTTCGGCCCCATATATTCGACGTCGCCCGCGCGCCCGTCCGTCAATTCGACATAATCCCCTATCTTGAAAGGCTTATCCAGCAGAATGACAATGTAACTGAAAAAGTCTGCCAGTATCGCCTGGCCGGCGAGACCGACGGCCACGCCGACAATNCCCAGNCCGGCGATAATCGTCGATACGTGAAGCCCAAGATTATCCAGAAGAAAAGTCAGNCCAAGCGCCCAGATGACACCTTTAATAATTGGCATGAGCGATCGGCTTTGCGAAGTTTGCAAGGTTAGATCGCGTCTGCGCAGATAGATATCAATATTAAAGGGCACAAAAGACAGGAAAAATTCAATGGCCGCCCAGATGCAGACCGCGGTAAAGATTATCCGGATCGTCTCGGCGTAAATGATATTGACTTCAAGCCGACTTAAGCCCCAATAGACAATTAGAAGGTTCAGGATTCGCCGCGTGTCCTTCATCACGCGCTCAAACATTTCGAAATCAATGGGGGGCGTCGCCTGGACGCTCTCGCCTTTAGAGCCGTTCTGGGCGCGTTCGCCTAAATAGCGTTCCAGCCTTTTCTCAAACAGGCGACAGAGAAAGTGGGCCGCCACGAACATCGCGCACATTATGCCAACTATTATTAACAGCCGCAAAGGGGGATTGTTATGAAAAAACTGTTTTAAATCGAAATATTCCAGATACTCTTCAAGCATCGCNAGCGTCATGGTCAATCCTCCGCGCGGTTATGTCGCGTTTAACCTGTATGGAAAACCGGTCGGTTAATCTTTGGCGTCAAAATTTTATCCCGTAATAAATCGAGCGTTTCAAGTCTTTTTTTTTGGAAACTTTTAGGCTAAAGTATCTTTTTCAAAAATTATCGCTTTTTTATGGAAGGGAAAGAATGAAAAGATTTTGGAGTATCGCGCTCTGTCTCGTCGTTAGCCTCGCGGCTTTCGTCGCGCGGGCCGACGACATAAAAATTGGTCTAATGTGTCCTTTGACGGGAAAATGGGCCTCGGAAGGGCAGGATATGAAAAATATCGTAAGTCTGCTCGTCGATGAGACTAACGCGAAAGGCGGCGTCAATGGGCGTCCCATTAAGCTCGTTGTGGAGGACGACGCGGGCGATCCTCGCGCCGCGGCTCTCGCCGCGCAGAAATTGGCCTCCGCCGGCGTCGTCGCCGTTATTGGAACCTACGGCTCGGCCGTAACGGAAGCGTCGCAAAATATTCTTGACGAAGCGGGCGTCGTACAGATCGGAACCGGCTCGACTAGCGTCCGTCTCACGGAAAAAGGCTTGCCCCTATTTTTCAGAACTTGCCCCAGAGACGACGCCCAGGGCAAAGCGGCGGCGAACCTGATCGAGTCGGGAAAATACGGGAAAGTCGCTCTTCTCCATGACAATTCTTCTTATTCCAAGGGGCTGGCCGAAGAGACTGGAAAGAATCTTGACGCGAAGAATATTCAGGTAGTTTTTTTCGACGCCCTGA
>JAAUYY010000023.1 GCA_014804865.1 Desulfovibrio sp. | reverse complement strand
ATTCCTGGAATGACGGCTGGGCGAGCGCGACGAGTCCATATCTCACTACAGAAGACGGTCTGCTTGAATTCAACCTGATCACCAATTACCAGATGTACGAGAATTTTAACATCAACCTTGATCTTGCCTATGTAGCCAATTTTATGAGCAATAGCGTTTGGGACAAGGCGAATATCAGAAACGCGTCGTTTGACAAACAGGACGCCTGGAAAGCCCAACTCGTATTCGCGTACAGTTTCTAGGCAAAGGGTTATTTTCAAAAAATCGAGGCTTCCGCGAAGGCGGAAGCCTTTTTTCGTCGCGCGCCGCCTGGGTTGGAAAAAAATTAATAAAAATTTTCTAAAAAGCCTCTAAAGCGCGGTTAATTTTTTTCCGTTAAACCAAACGGGAAGATCTGACGAAATTGATTTTGTTTTCGATCGATTATATGATCGCCAACATTCATTAAAAGGAAGGAAGTATGCCAGTAGAGTATCATCCACTCGAGCCGACGGCGCCGACGGAAAACGTCTTGCGCGCTTTAGGCCGCAAGGTAGGAAGCGGAAGCGAGCTCACTCTCGCGGAAAGCCTGATGGCGATGACCGCGACCGCGCAATCGACCGCGGACAACTACGGTCCCGGCCCCGCCGAGATGCAGTTAAAAAGACCCGAACTGCCGGAAACCGTAAAAGGCGTCCTGGCCAATTACGCCGGTTAGCCATTATCCGGATCGCGAGGCGTTCAGGCTGTTCGAAGGTCTCGCGATCCCATTCGTCCATTAGCGAAAAATCTTCGCGATTCTCGCGCCATTCCAGAACGCGGGCGCTTCGCGATCCGCTTCCGGCTCCCTTAAAGATCTTCTCGCGAAACGAATCATGAGCGCGATCCGCGCGACATTTTCTCAAAAGGAATTTTCCGCGGCTCTCGCGGGACGGAGAGACTGTGAACGAAACCATTGACGAGCTTACTGTTCAACAAGAAGAAAACGGCCAGGTTTTCGTGAAGGAACTGGACAAGGTAATATTGAGTCGCGGAGGATGGACGACGATTCTCTTTCGATATCAGCAATACAGGCCGGAAACCGACGATTTCGGGCCAGATAAATACGTGATCCAGCGCTACAAGAAATCGGGCGGCGAATACAGGCGCCAATCAAAATTCAACATCTCGAATTCGGAGCAGGCGAGAAAAATCGCCGACGCGCTAAACGGCTGGCTAAACGCGGACGGAAACTCCTGACAGGACGGCTCGCCTCAATTTCCTTTCGCGAAGCTTCGCGCAAAAAGCGTGGCGAAGCTCCCAATTGCCCGTCAGATTAAGAAATTTTGGAGCAACGTTATGATAAAAGTAAAAGACGCGACGGCCTGGCTGAAGACGCATATAGTGCTCAAAACAATCGGCGTCCAGCTCGGCTTGCTCGCCGCGGTTTTGGTAATTCTCTGGGGATCGCAGAAACTTTATTCGGCGGTCGATCAGACGACTTTTCCCGAGCCCATGCCTCTTCCGGCGAACGCTGAAAATCTGCCGGAAAATGAAAAAGGCAAGATCCTTCTGGACGCGATCACATATCAGTTGCGCCGCGAGCTTGACTCTTCCTTTGGTTGGACTTTCAACGATCTGATCTTCAACCGCTTCTTTATGGACAACAGGGCCTATCGCGAATACGGAGTATATCACGCGACCAAATTCCTGCTCGATCTCTACTCCACGCAGATCGCCAAGCTCGGCTCCAATGATCGCGAAAGCCAGCAATTATATCAGGCTAGAATCAACAATTTCGTGATCGATCCGCGGAGCTTCTGGTTCCCTTCGGCGGAGGGCGCGTATGAAAAAGGTTTCAAGCTCCTCGAGCAATACAAGGACACGCTAGACAAAGGCACGGGCGTATATAACGCCCGCACAGACGATCTGTACGCGTCTTTCGTAACAGTCACGGGAGAAAATCTGCTCGGATACGCGCTGGGGCTTTTGGAAAATTCGAAGCAAATGCCGTTCTATGAACTCGATAACCGCATTTACGAAGTGCAGGGAATGGTTCTCGTGTTGCGGGATTTCATCTCCACTCTCTACGCTCTTTATCCCGAAATCAAGGCGAAAAATAATCAGGATAATTTCAATTCAGCCATGGAATACCTGAACAGAATCTGCAATTACGATCCGCTGATTATCACATCGTTCTTTAACTCTGGCGAGCTAATCGCCTCTTATCTGGTATTCGCGAAAACCCGCCTCGAAGATATTCGCGACAGCATACGGATGTAGCCGGACTTGGAGGAAGCGCGGAGAAAAGCCGCCATAGCGAAAGCGAAACTCATCCCGCGCGCCTCTAGCCTCGTTAGGCAAATAAATAATGCGGGAACTCTCATTAGCTACGCGCTATAAAAGAGGAAGTGTTTCCCATAAAAGATTCCTATGGAGCTTATTTAATGAGAGATCCAAACAATCTCCGCTGAATCATTCAGCGCGTCGCGTTATCAAGATTGCCATACTGGANGGCGTACTTTATATCCCCTCAAGAAATCATATGCATTTAAGTCTACTCCAGTTGGCGAAAACGTATCCAATCATGTCCGCGCTTGTTCTTCGCGATTTTCTATATAGTCTGTGAGCGTCCATGAGGNTCGCGTATGAAGGAAAAAAAGACGCCTCCCTTATTCGCGCTTTGCAGGAGGAAAAAAGACTAGCGGCTTCTCCGTTGCCCTCGTTTCCTATTGGCGCNCTGATACATGGCGACAATTTTGAAGTAATGGCGAGGATGCTAAATAATTACGAAGAAAAAATCGATCTTGCCTACATTGATCCTCCCTATAACACTCAAAATGATTTTTACGCATCAGCCGAAAGAACGGCTCATATTTCGCATGGCTCCGACGGTAAGCTCGCATATTCTGATAAAATGAATTTTGAGGAATATCTGGAGTTTATCAGAGAAAGAATTAGCCTGTTATACAGGTTATTAAGCCCCTCCTCTACGCTATATCTGCATATAGATTGCAAGGTCGGACATTATGTAAAACTGATTCTTGACGAAATATTCGAGCGCGACAATTTTTTAAATGAAATAGCGAGGGTGAAGTCTAATCCTAAAAATTTTCAGCGCAAGGCGTATGAAAATCAAAAAGACACGATTTATATTTACGCGAAACAGGCGGGCAAAAATATTTTTAATAATATTAAGGAGATTCCCGACGAAACTGAATTGCGTCGACTGTACCCTAAAGTTGACGCCGACGGCGAATACTACGCTACTGTCCCATGTCACGCGCCAGGGGAAACCAAAAACGGTCTATCAGGCGGCTTATGGCGCGATATGGCGCCTCCGCCCGGGCGGCATTGACGTTGTTCGCCCGCCGAGCTGGAGGCTCTCGATCAAAAAGGTCAAATTGAGTGGTCGCGGAATAATGTCCCGCGCATAAAAAAATACGCCAATTCATACGAAGGGAAAAAAATTCAGGACGTTTGGGCAAACTACAAGGATCCGCAATATCCTATTTATCCAACGGAAAAAAATATTTCCATGCTCGAAATGATAATAAGACAGGCGTCCCTCCCGAATTCCATTGTTCTCGATTGCTTTTGCGGATCGGGCTCCTTTCTCGCGGCGGCCTTGCGTCATGGACGTCGCCCAATAGGTATTGACAGTTCGGGGGCGCCCATCGAAATCGCGCGAAAACGCGAGGAACTGGCGAGATTGCCTTTTATATCATCCTGAACGCGCGTATTGTTCCGCTACTGAGGATTACGCTCAAAAGCGGTTGACATAAAGCGACGTATCCGTGGAGCGCCTTGCGAAGCTCTTTTTTCAGATTTTATAACGAAAATCCAATCGCGTTGTTGCGTTTCTTGATTGAGACTATCCAAAATTTACCCCAAAGACGCTGTAGAAACGCTTTTCGCGCCTTGTCATACCCCTAAAATATTTTTAAATGTAGTAATCCAATCTCTCCCGACGCATAAACTTGAGTCTCAAAGTTTAGCCGCCTAATTTCTATCGGATTCCCAGATCTATACTTCTGATCAGCTCGCTAATCGCAACGTCCAAGAGAGGGCGCTCGATTCCAACGCTCAAGCGGCGTCCGCATTCTCTCTGGCAAATCGCGCTTGAAATTACCATTAACGGCGAGGCAAGATAGCCCAGGGATAATTTCGCGGGCGGCTTTGTATAACAAAGCCGCCATAGCGCGTTGGGGATTTTCAATCGCTACGCGCTATAAAGTTTTCGCTCCTCGAGGAGCCTTCGCGCTGGAAATTGACGCCGAGCGCGGCCTATTATATGATTGATCGTTTATAAAAATTCCGTCTGGACGCGCGGCGAGTCCGCCTGGGCGAGCGGCGACAGCTATTATACGCGGGGGAAATATGCCAAGACGCGACGATCTCCATAAAATTCTGGTAATTGGCGCCGGGCCGATCGTTATAGGGCAAGGTTGCGAATTCGATTATTCTGGCTCTCAAGCGGTCAAGGCTCTGAAAGAGGAAGGCTACAAGGTCGTTCTGGTCAATTCCAATCCGGCGACGATCATGACTGATCCCCATATGGCGGACGCCACATATGTGGAGCCGATCGAGCATGACACCATCGCGGCGATTATCGAGAAGGAAAAACCCGACGCCCTCCTGCCCACTCTCGGCGGTCAAACCGCGCTCAACACGGCTCTGGAGCTGGAGCGGAGCGGCGTGTTAAAAAAACATGGAGTCGAGATCATTGGCGCCAACGCCGACGTGATCGCCAAAGCCGAAAGCCGCGACTTATTCCGGCAGGCCATGCGCAACATTGGCCTAAAAATGCCCGCGAGCGGCATCGCCCATAATATGGACGAAGTAAGAAAGCTGGGTCGCGAGTTGCCTTATCCGCTGATCATTCGTCCCGCTTTCACGCTGGGCGGAAACGGCGGCGGCGTAGCCTATAACCCCGTAGAGCTCGAAGAAGTCGCCGGGCGCGGCCTCGCCGAGAGTCCCGTCTCCGAAGTGATGATCGAGCAGAGCGTCCTGGGCTGGAAAGAAATCGAGATGGAGGTGATGCGCGACAAGAAGGATAACTGCGTTATCATCTGCTCCATCGAAAATTTTGATCCCATGGGCGTGCATACTGGCGACTCGATAACCGCGGCTCCCGCGCAGACGCTATCCGACGTCGAATATCAAAAGATACGCGACGCGTCCTTGGCCATCATGCGAGAGGTTGGAGTGGAGACCGGCGGAAGCAATGTGCAATTCGCCGTAAATCCCCAGGACGGCGAACTGGTGGTAATCGAAATGAACCCGCGAGTGTCGCGCTCCTCCGCTCTGGCCAGCAAAGCGACCGGTTTCCCCATAGCCAAAATCGCCGCTAAACTCGCCGTAGGCTACACGCTAAACGAATTGCGCAACGATATAACGCGCGAAACGGTCGCCAGTTTCGAGCCCGCTATAGATTATGTCGTGCTCAAGGTTCCGCGCTTTACATTTGAGAAATTCCCTGGCGCGAAAGACGAGCTGACTACCTCGATGAAGAGCGTGGGGGAAGCCATGAGCATAGGTCGCAATTTCCGCGAAGCTCTTCAAAAAGGACTGCGTTCAATGGAAATCGGCGCCCCCGGACTCGGCTGGGGTTACGGCTCCGATCTCCCTTCGCGGGAAACGATCATGTCCAAACTCTACACGCCAAATTCTCAACGAATTTTTTATCTTCGTCTCGCCCTTCTCGCGGGAATCGGAGAAAAGGAGATTTACGAAGCGACCGGCATAGATCCCTGGTTTATCAGGCAACTCGCCATGATCGTAGCGGAAGAGAAGAAATTGCTCGAGCTCGGTCGCGAGCCGAATTTCCTGAAAAATCGGGATCAAGTCAGGGAAGCTCTNNTCAAGGCCAAGGAGTCGGGCTTCTCGGATCGACAGCTGGCCGAGATGTGGAGAATGTCGGAAAAGGAGATCGCCGAGCTTCGCCGCGAAATGGGAATAAAGCCGACTTATTACCTCGTCGATACTTGCGCGGGGGAATTCGAGGCCTATACGCCCTATTTCTATTCCACCTACGAAACCGGNGACGAGATGAAAATAAGCGACCGGCGCAAGGTCCTGATTCTGGGCGGAGGCCCAAACCGCATAGGACAGGGAATCGAATTTGACTATTGNTGCTGTCACGCAAGCTTCGCCCTGAAAGACGCGGGCATAATGGCNATAATGGCAAATTCCAATCCCGAGACNGTATCCACAGACTATGACACATCCGACAGGCTCTATTTCGAGCCGCTCACCTTCGAAGATGTAATGCATATCGTCGAAAAGGAAAATCCGGAAGGCGTGATCGTGCAATTCGGCGGTCAGACTCCCCTGAATCTCGCCGTGCCGCTCATGGAAGCGGGAGTTCCGATTTTGGGCACGTCGCCCGACGCCATCGACAGGGCCGAAGATCGCAAACGCTTCCAGGAACTCATCGAAAAGCTTGATCTCAAGCAACCGCCCAACGGCACGGCCATGGATCTGGACGAGGCGCTTGAGGTGGCGCGCAAGATCGGTTTTCCCGTAGTCGTTAGACCAAGNTATGTATTGGGCGGNNGGGCCATGGCCGTCGTATACGACGAAGAGGAGCTCAAGGAATATTTCCGCGANCAGGTTCCCGAAAAGCCGGAGCANCCCATACTTATCGACAAATTCCTCGAGCACGCCATCGAGGTCGACGTGGACGCGCTCTCCGACGGGGAGGAGGTGTATATAGCGGGCATCATGGAGCATATCGAGGAAGCGGGAATCCATTCCGGGGACTCGGCCTGCGTATTGCCCTCCTTCTCTCTTTCCTACGATCATGTGGCGCTTATCGCCGCGCAAACNGAAGCCATCGCCCGCGAATTGAACGTGATCGGCTTGATGAATATCCAGTTCGCGGTCAAGGGCGACGACATATATATACTCGAGGTCAATCCGCGCGCTTCGCGCACCGCGCCTTTCGTATCGAANGCNACCGGCGTCCCCCTGCCGTACCTGGCGACTCAAGTGATGCTGGGCAAGACTCTGGACGAGCTGGATCCCTGGAAAATGCGCAAGGGCGGCTTTACCAGCGTAAAAGAAGCAGTCTTCCCCTTTAATAGATTNCCGGGAGTCGATGTGATACTCGGCCCGGAAATGCACTCNACGGGCGAAGTAATGGGCATGGGAGCCGATTTCGCCGAGGCTTTCCTGAAAAGCCAGCTGGCGGCCGGCCAAAAATTGCCTCGCGAAGGCTCNGTCTTTCTGTCCGTAAACGACNGGGACAAGCCTTTCGTTGGCGACGTGGCCGCCATGTTCGCGGAGTTGGGCTTCGACCTCCTNGCGACCCGAGGCACGGCGAAAATTCTGCGCGAACGCGGACTCGAGGTCGCGGAAGTTCGCAAAGTTTACGAAGGCAGACCGAATNTAGTCGATCTTTTATCCAACAAGGGAGTGGCNCTCGTNATTAACACAGCCTCGGGAAAGAACACGGCGAAAGATTCGCGAGCCATAAGAAGGGCCGCGCTAGCCTACAAGATTNCCTATTGNACNACATTATCGGCCGCGCGGGCGACGGCTTCGGCCCTCGCGTCCGGACGCGAACTCGATCGCGTGGAAAGCCTGCAGGAATACTACTCGCGCGAAAACGCGCGAATTTCCAACTGAACGGCAAGTTTAGAAGATCTTTTACGCCTTGACTGGAGAACGCCCATGAAAGCGACACTGACTCTCGAAGACGGCTTTACTCTGCGCGGAGAATCGGTCACCGGATCGTTTGAAACCGGAGGAGAGACTATTTTTACCACTGGAATGAGCGGTTATCAGGAAGCTCTCACCGATCCGTCGTATTACGGGCAACTGGTTTGCATGACCTGGCCGCTGATCGGAAATTACGGCGCAAACAGCGCGGATATGGAGTCGTCGGCCATTCGAGCCCGGGCTTTGCTCGTGAAGGAATGTTGCAAGGAGCCGTCAAATTGGCGTTCCGAAATGTCCTTGCCAGAATTTCTNAACAAATATGACNTTCCCTGCATGGAGGGNATCGATACCCGCGCTTTGACGCGACANTTGCGGCTAAACGGAGCCATGCGCGGGGTCATATCCACATACGAGCATGACCCGGAGGTTCTCGCGGCCAAAGCGCGGAGTCTTCCGACCATGAAGGGAACGAAACTTACTCCCAGGGTCGCCGCTCGCTCCCCATACGCCTGGAGAGACAACGCCNCGAATCCCATAGAGGCGTCGGGGGACGGTAAATTCCCCTGGAAAGGCGACGGGTTGCCGCTGCTTGTTTACGACTTCGGCATTAAGTGGAATATCCTGCGCCATCTCGCGGCGGCAGGTTTCGAGCCTGTCTGCGTTCCTCCGAATTTTTCCGTGGAACAAGCCAGAGCCAGCGGCGCGAAGGGAATTTTTCTATCTAATGGCCCGGGCGATCCGGCGACNCTGACCGACGAGATCGAGATCGTTCGCGACCTCTGCGCCGAATTCCCAGTCGTAGGGATCTGTCTCGGTCATCAATTAATCGCCCTGGCCCTGGGCGCGAAGACGGACAAATTGAAATTTGGTCATCATGGATGCAACCACCCNGTAAAAGATCTGACTACGGGAAAAATCGAAATTTCTTCCCAGAATCACGGCTTCCATGTCATCCTCGACGACAATCCGGATCTCGAAGCCACGCATATTAATTTGAACGACGGCACAAACGAAGGCTTGCGCCATAAAAGCAAGCCTATAATGAGCTTGCAATATCACCCCGAAGCGGCCGCCGGCCCTCGGGACGGAACGCATCTTTTCCGCAGGTTTCATAAGATCATCGACAGCGCGGGCTCTGGCCAGAAACGATAAGCNGCTCCGCCGGGCTATTGCGCAAGTCCTTTTGATCCTATAATTTAGAGATCCCTGCGGACGCCGGAGGGACTAAAATTTTTTTCGATTTAGATAAGGATACCCGCGCGAAATTGCCGCGCGCGTCTTTCTCATGGGAGAGCGAATCATGCGAAAAGCCCTAAATGCTTCCGCGTTCATCTGTCTGGCCTTTGCCGTTCTTTTCTCCGCGACCATATGTCGCGCGGCCGAAAAGATGTTTGTCATCATGCCCTTTTCCGTTAACGCCCCAAAGAGCTATGGCTATCTTTCCAAGGCCGTTTCCGGCACGATAAAAAATCATCTGTCGCAAGCCGGGGTTTTGAAGGGTCAGACTGCGACGACCGTCGGCTCGTCGCAAGCCGACGCCGCGAAAGCGCTGAAGCAGTCGAACGCCGATTACGCCATCTGGGGAGTCGTCAATGTCGTCGGCAACGACGCCACAGTCGAGCTCCATAGCGTCGATAAGCAAGGGAAGATATGGTCGAAATCGGCGTCGGGTTCGTTAAGCAATCTGACGGGAACAGTACAGGGCTTGAGCGCGGCCCTCGGCTCGGAGGCGATGGGCGTAAGCGTAGCGCAAAAACCGGGTTTTATGGCCAACAGGGGAGCGGCCAAAGGCGGCGCCCAGAAAGGCGATATCATCGTAAACGAGACGGGAAACAATCAGGTCTATCTGAATCCGCAGTTCCGTTACCAGGGAGCGGGCAGTCAGGATGGATCGCGGATGGTTAGCCAGCGTATAAAGACCAATATGGTGGATATGGCTGTCGCGGATTTTAACGGCGACGGCAAGAATGAAATCGCGATCCTTAGCGATACGAAACTTTATATCTATGTTTGGGAAAACGGCAACCAGCTCAAACAACTCGGAGAAACTACAGTATCCGCTTCGAATGCCAATTTCTCCATGCGCTCCATCGATCTGAACAGGGACGGCGCCGCGGATCTGGTCGTCGCCACATTCGAAGAAGACACAAATCGCCCATATTCCTTTTTCTTCTCCTTCAAGGGCAATAAATTTTCGCAACCTGCGCCGCGTATTCCCTATTTCGCGAGCGTTTTGCGGGTTCCGCCTACCTTCGCCCCGACTCTTGTGGGACAAAATTTCGATTCAGTCAAACTGTTCGCCCCCGGCGTTCATCTGCTGGTCAAAAACGGCGACAAATACGCGTTGGGAACGCGTCTGTCTTTGCCGTCGGGCGCGAATGTATTTAATGTAGCCTGGATTCCCGCCGGAAAAGACAGCCCGACGCCGCTTCTTGTCATGCTGACCGACAACGAAAATATAAAGCTCTTTCAGGGTAACGGAACATCTCCCATCCATACCACGATGGAAAGATTTTCAGGCTCCGCCACCGGCATGGAGCATTATAAGAGCATGCCTGGGCTGGCCATCGATAAAAAAACCCAGCTCCCGGGAAAATATTACGCGCCCATGCGCCTTATAGCCGCCGATATAGGCGACACAGGCGAAAATGTGCTTTTGCTCAACAAGCCTATTTCGACCGCTTCGCAACTATTCGACCGCTATCGTTATTTTCCGCAGGGCGAAATTCACGCCTTGTTCTGGGACGGCGTAGGTTTGGCGCTGAAATGGAAAACGCGTCGCATTCGTGGTTCCGTAGCCGAAATTGATCTGGCCGACGTCACCAACGACGGAATCACGGATCTCGTAGTCGGAGTGAACACTTCGCCAGAATTGGGCATAGGCTCCAGACAATGCATGATCATGGCCTATCCCCTCGACGTTACCCAGGCTGATCCAAATACGCCGGCGGATATGAGCGATTTTGAAGTAAATCCGCGTCGCTGACGCCGCGAATTTGTTACGCCGTTATGAGACCGGAGCGCGAAAGCTCCGGTTTCATTTCTAAATGGGCTCCCCGCGCCGCTTAATCGCGAAGCGAGCGCGTTTTTAATAATCGCGGGGCCTTCGCGCCGACCCAATGCGAAAGCTGCAGTCATTGGGGACTTCTCAAGAGCATTCGCGATAAATTCCCAGAGGATCGGTAGGCGGTAGAACGTCAATCCGATAAAGACAGCCAACTATTGTTAAAAGAGCGAAAATGAAAAAACTGGAACGCCTATTAGTCGTTGGTTCCGGCGGCAGGGAACACGCCCTGGTTCATAAACTGGCGCAAAGCGAAGGCGTAAAAAAGATCTTCGTCGCCCCCGGCAATAGCGGAACATCCCAACAAGGCGAAAATATCCCCATCGCGACCGACGATATTGAAGCTATAGTCAAGTTCGCGAAAGCCAACGCCATTGATTTGGTCGTTCCCGGCCCCGAGGCTCCGCTGACGCTCGGATTGACAGACGCCCTCGCGCGAGAAGGCGTCCCCTGCTTCGGGCCAGATAAATGTTGCGCGAGGCTGGAAGGAAGCAAAAGTTTCGCCAAGGAGATCATGCGCGCCGCGGGCGTCCCGACGGCTTCCTTTGGGGTCTTTGACAATGTGGCCGACGCCAGACTCTACGCCGAAGCCGCCGATCGCCCTCTTGTCATTAAAGCGGACGGGCTGGCCGCCGGAAAAGGCGTAGTCGTCGCCTCCAATCGCGAGGAAGCGCTGGCGGCCATCGACGAAATTATGGCATCCGGCGCGTTCGGCGAAGCCGCGAAAAAAATACTTATAGAAGAAAAGCTGGAGGGAGAGGAAGTTTCCCTTTTATGCCTGTGCGACGGCGAGACTGCCGCTCCTTTGCCATCCGCCCAGGATCACAAGGCAGTTTTCGACAACGACCAGGGTCCCAATACTGGCGGAATGGGCGCGTACAGCCCGGCCCATTGTCTTCCAGACCATCAACTGCGAACAGTCGCCGAGCTGGTAGCGAAACCTATACTCGAAGAGTTCAAAAAGCGCGGACATCCGTTCCGAGGCGTGCTGTACGCGGGACTTATGCTGACCAAGGAGGGCCCCAAAGTCCTCGAATACAATGTCCGCTTCGGCGACCCTGAATGCCAGCCCTTGCTCATGCGCATGAAAAGCGATCTCGCCTCGCATATGTCCGCCTGCGTAAACGGAACGCTGGATAAAGAAAAACTTGTCTTCTCTCCCCAGTCCGCCCTGGGCGTCGTGGCGACCGCGAAAGGTTATCCGGGAAAATACCCAAAAAATCTTAAAATCGAGGGCGTCGCGGAAGCGGAAAGCGACGAAAATGTCAAAGTATATCATAGCGGCGCAAAATACGAAAACGGCGAGCTCGCGAGTTCCGGCGGACGCGTTCTCTGCGTTACAGCTCTTGGAAAAGATCTTCGGGAAGCGCGCGATCGAGCCTACTCCGCCCTCGGAAAAATAAAAATGCCCAATATGCATTTTCGCAAGGATATAGGAGCCAAAGGACTGGCGAGGCTGGACGACGCGAGAAAATAGCAATGCCTGGCGACGTCGCGACGAGGGCGTGGCGAGCCCCTCGCGTATCGCGACGGGAGTCCGTTCGTGTCCGCTTTCCCGCTCGCCCAATTTGGGGGGACGCGCCGGAAGTTAGCCTCCATCGCGCCGCCGCAAATTAGCTTCAATTATTTACTTTTCGAGTTTTAATATGGTTAGAGCCATTTTAAGCATTTTTGGCAATCTGCGTTTCATCGGTCCCCAAAAGCCCCCAAAACGCTGGGACAATCCTGATCGTCAGCCTCAAAAACTTTTTAGTCGCGATTTTATCCTGCTCTTTTTCATGGCCATGTGCTCGAACAGCTATATCGCGGTGTACTACTGTTTCGAGCAATGGATGGAGGGGATGAGCATAGACGCCGCCTGGCGCGGGATCCTGCTTTCTTCGCTCTTCGCGATGATTTTCGTATTCCGACCGATAACGAGTATGCTCATGCTCCGGTTTAGCAAGCTTTGGCCCATGCTCCTGTCGCTTCTCATCGGCACTGCTGTCATGACGGCCTATCCGTTCGTCCCCCGCGGGGAAGCGGTGCCAATGATTCTCGCGTTGCGCCTCATTCAAGGCATAACTCTGGCCGTTTATTCCGCTTGCACCGTGGGCGTGCTCGTCGAATGTATTCCCCCTGGTCAAAGCGCGCGAGGCTTCGCTCTCTTTTCCCTGACCATGCTTCTCCCCTACTCCATAATTCCCGCCGTATCCGAAGCGCTCTTGCCGCTGGTGGGCGGGGAGGCAAATTTGTTCGCGTGGACGGCCATCCTGGGACTGCCGTCCTTGCTTATGGTTCTCCTGCTCGCGAAACGGCTTCGCAAGCCTGAAATATCCCCCGCCCAAGCCCGATCAACTTCGCGAAGCGAATTAATTCGCTCGATTACCCATTCGGGCCTGGCTTTCGTCTATCTCTCCTGTCTCGCATTTAGCATAACCACGGTGCTGGCCATTTTCTTCATGAAAGGTCTGTGCAGTCTGACGGGCGCTCATCCGGCGCTCTTCTTTTCCGCCTACAGCGTCACTATAATTCTTGTCCGCGTTTTTGGCAGCCATCGGATGGATACTTTGCCGCGGCATAAATACACGATTCTTTGTTCTCTTATCCTCGCCGCGTGTATGCTTGGCTTCGCTTATGGCTCGCCAGCCTACTTTCTCCCGCTGGCCTGCGTGTATGGTCTTGGACTGGGTTTTCTATATCCGCTCCTGGCGGCCGCCGTTTATGACCGATCGACTCCGGAAACGCGCTCCATCAATTCCAACGTAATGATGGCCACTTTTGACGCCAGCGGCATGCTAGGACCAATACTGGGAGGGATAGTAATCTCGGAAGGTTTTGGTTATCGCGGCGTGTTCGCTACGGCCGCGATAACGGTCGCCCTGTGCGGCCTGTTCATGGCAATTGACAAAGCGCGACTTGTGAAAAAAGCGCGAGAAGGAAATTAGGCGAATGTCCGACTGCCCAGTCCGCGAATGCGGATCCGAAGATCCGAGTCGCGGCTATATCGGCGCGATTGTCCTTGGACTCAACGACGCCCTTGTCGAACTCGCCGGAGCTCTGGCGGGGTTTACCGTGTCGCTCGGAAATAACAAGATTATCACCCTGGCTGGTTTTACCATGGGCATAGCCGCGACCCTCTCCATGGCTTCCTCCGAATATTTATCCAAAAAAAGCTCGCGCGGATTCGCGACTTCCCTGAAATTTGCCGGCGCGACCGGGGCCGCATATCTTCTTGTCACTGCGCTCATGCTCGCGCCGTACATAATCCTGGATAGCCCGACCCGCGCTCTCGGCTCGACCATAGCTTTGGCTGTTCTGATCATCTTTTGCTTCGCGTGGAGCGTAGGCAAGATCCAAAAGCGCGATTTCTGGAAAGATTTTCTGGAAATGCTCTCGTTAAGTTCAGCCGTGGCCTTTTTATGCTTCGCGATCAGCTGGGGCGCCGATAAATTATGGGGAATTGGCGCCGCATAGCCTATGAAAAAGCTCTCCTATAACTCGAAAACTTGCGCGACCCGTCTCCTACTAATCAGTCCCTCGCGAGCATGAGCGTATATCTTTCCACTGGCGCGAAGTCGTCCTCAAGGGGCGGGACATCCTCGGGAATTTCGCCCGTATAGCGATTATTTTCCATTCTGGCGATTTCGTCGGCGCTCGGGGACGCGGGATATATCGCCTTATCGCTCTCTTTCCCGGAATCTCGGGCTACGATCATGAGATTTTGAACTTTATCGGGGCGACTTGGGCGCCCGACGCTGTAAACGGCGATTTCGGGAAATTCGCGTTTGAGATTTTGCCAAACCGAGCGGAACAGGCGTCCGTTTTCGCCGGTAATGGCGGAAATCATATTCATGATCAGGACGCCGTCCGGCGCGACCGCTCGACGAAGACCCTGAACGGCTTCCCGCGTTCCCATCTGGAAGGGGATGGAATAGTGGGAATTGAATACATCGACGAATACGAGATCGAAGCGATCAGTCTGTCGATTTAGAAATTGCCTCGCGTCCATATGCTCGATTGTCAGGCGCGGATCGTCGGGCAAGTCGAAAAATTTTCGCGAAGTTTCCGTCATGGCCGGATCAATTTCCACAACTTTCAGGGAAAAATCGGGATTCAGACCGCTTTTGCCGGACAGAAGCCATTTGGGAACGGAATAGCCTCCGCCGCCGAGCATAAGGATCGACTTCGCGTCCGGAACGAGTTTCGGCCCCAGGGCGTAATAACGGGTATAATCAAAATATAGTTCGGAAGGATCGTTGACAAGCATTCCGGATTGGGAATAGCCGGGGTCGGTCGCCATCAGCCGGACGGGGGCGCCGTTCCTCGAATTATCGCGACCGTTCATTAATCTTATAACGTTATACGGACTTTCAATAATTTCTTCTCCATATTTTTCCTTTCTCCATTCGGAAAAAGCTTGATCCTGCCAGGCGAGAAAAACAAAAATCGCGAGCATGATGACGCGGAGCCAAAAATTTTTGGGATGGACGGCGAGCGAAAGACAGAGCATACAGAGCGCGACGCCCCAGACTATGGCGGAACTCTTAAAGAAGGAGATTAACAAAAAGCCGCCAAGGAAGGAGCCTATAATGCTTCCCGCCGTCGAAAGCGCGTATAATCGACCTACTGTGGCGCCCGCCGTGTCGATGGACGCTATGCGGAGGCGAATTACATAGGGCGTAATAGTTCCGAAGAAGAAAGCTGGTATGGCGAATATGGCGATCGCGGCGGCGACGGCGGCCACATAGAGATTGCCTATGCCCGCGGCTATGGTCGAGCCAAGCGAGACGTGGAAGAAAGCCGTGATCGCGCATCCGACGGAAGCCCCGGCGAGAGCTTCGCCGAGACCTTTTCGCGAGAGTCGTTTATCGGCGAAGACGCCGCCGGCCCAGGCTCCGAGGGCGAGAAAGGCGAGGACAATTCCGATGACGCTCGTCCAGACTATGGCGGATGTGCCGACATGGGGCGCCAATATGCGTCCGCCGACAATCTCCAGGATCATCACCAGACATCCGCAGATGAAAACGGTAGCTTCGAGCATGGGATCGCCTTTTGAGACGGAGGGCGCGGGCGCCGGTTCCGCGTCTGTTAGAGATAGATATTGAACATTCGCGACTCAGGCCGTATGGCCGCCGCGCTTAATCCATAAAAAAGAGCTTTTTAAAGCGCCATAGGCGGCTACGCACCAGAGACAGGCCATCAAGGCCCAGGCGAAATAGAAGGCCGGCCACATATGTTGCCCCATACGGAAAGAGAGAACGGCGATCGCGCCCAGAGGAAAGATAAAGGCCCAGTATGCGAGAGAGAATTTCATTTCTCCGGAATAGGCGGCGCGACAGGTCAGAATCAGACACATCACCATCCACCAGCAGCAGGCGCCCCAGAACAGGCCGCCGACCATTCTCGCGAAAGCGTCCATTTTTCCAAGGGATTCGGCCAGGCCGACGAAACTTACTCCGCCCCAGCCTATTGGAGCGAGATGGATCCATAAGGTCGGCGCGAGACGATGCGGGAGGCTTTCCGTCGTATAATGTCTGTGCAGGAGAAGACTAAAGAGGCCAACGTAAAGCAGGAGGCCGCCGCCTAGCGCCATTAAATTGATCATTAGCAGTATGTCGTAGAACAAACCCGAGGATTGAGTCATTATGATCGCGCCCGCCACGGGGATAATGGTCAGACCTCCCACGGGAATGAAGAAAACGGGCGTGAATAGATTGAGGGCCGGAGCAGCGCGAACAAAGAAGTGAAGATTAATGGCGAAACTGACGGCGAGGGTGAGCAGACATCCTGTCGCCCAGAGGCCAAGGGAAAACCAGTAACCCATCTCAAATCTCAATCCCTGCGCTCCCAGAACAAGAAAGGCTATGGCGAGAGCGGCGTAAAAAGCGGCGTTCTGCGGCGTAAGCAAGTCGTCGCGAAATTCCTTGCTGTGAAATGGCCAGGAAAAGAGCGCGAACAGAAGCAGGAAGCAAAAAAGCGAGAAATTGAGAATATTAAGGCCGCGAGCCAAAGCGAGCATGGAGGGAAAAATGGAGCTTAAATCTTTTGTGGCGAGAGCGAAGGCGCCTGTCGCCATGATGATCGTAAAAGCCGCGGGCTCCAAGCGTTCGATGGATTTCAGAAAGTCCGGTTTCATTTAGGGATCGAGGAATCGTCCGCGGTCACGCTTGAGACTGGAGCGCGTCGGGAGCGCGGTTATTTTTCAAGGGGATAGGATAGGACAGTATGAAAAAATATCCCGACTGGGCAAGCTTGGCCTTGCGCGCGCATATTATCCATGACGATCCTGCGCGTCTCCTCCGGATCGAGGGGAACGGGAAACTCTTCGTTTTCCTGGGACGAGGCCTCGAGATAGCTGGTCAGACATTCGCGGGCGTTTTCCAGCGCCTCGGGGAGCGTGTCGCCTTCCGTGCAGCACCCTTCGAGCTGGGGAAATTCCACGTACCACGCGCCCTCCTTGTCTTCCGCCGGAGCGAACTGGGCGACGTATTTATGCATAATCCCTCCCGATAATAGAACGTCCTTTATGGAAACCGCGATCTAAAAATTTTTAAATATGGATAATCGCCCTGTCAACTCAAAAACTTTTGACGCCTGGAAAGCAATTTTATAACCGCTCGCTGAATAATGAAAAAGGAAGCGGGGGCGAAAAAAGCGCGCGAAACGATTTTGAAAAAAACATTTTTTTGACGCAACCAATTGAAATATCTTTACAAAATAAAAAGATTTGTAAAATTTTCGATTGACGTTCGAATCTGAAACGATATCGATGTAAGTTGTTATCACTCTCCTGATCCGGACGCTAAAGCGATCGCTCGCGCAAAAANAGAGGGGAAAAAGCGCTCTGAACGCAAAAAGCGGAGGACGCGGGCAAATAAAATTATTTGTTAAGGGATAATTTCAATCGAGATCCGCTTTAGATATTAAGAGGCCGACAATATGCCGAAAAAATGGGATGGCGACTCTACGTCCTCCGAAAAATTGCTTCAGCTTTTCGCGACTCTGTTGTTTAACAAGCGCGCGTTCAGCTTGAGCGAATTGAGCTCGCCCGCCCAGCTCAACGCCTCCAAACCTACTGTTTCTCGCCTGTTGGAAAAATTGGAAAGGAGCGGAATCGGCAGGCTAATCCGCGAAGAAAGGGGTAGGGAAACATATTTCAGCCTCGATCATAAATCCGCCCAGATCCCCCCGATAAGCGCGGACGACGTAGCCGCCATCGCGCTATGTCGCGACTTGGTCGCTCATCTTTTGCCCGAGCGAACGCGCTTGGAAACAGCCAACATTATCTCCCGTCTCGGAGGCCGATCCGGAGACGCGCGTTCCCCCGAAGCTATTTCTCTGACGAGAGGCAGAGTCGATTACGCGCCGTATCAGGAGATATTCGCCGCTCTCGAGCTGGCCATAAGAAAAAAGCTCGTTTGCCAAGTATCATATTTGGCCAGCGCCAACTCGAAGCCTCGAGAATATCCCTTCGCGCCTTTGCGTCTGCTATGCAGTCAGGAGACGATTTACATCGAAGGATGGATCCTCGAGACGGAAAATCCGGCTAAAAGAAAATACGACGATCCGTCGCGGCTCGCGTTGCACCGTTTCCAGAGTTGCGAATTGACAGAAATTTCCTCGGCGAAGACGCCTTCGCTTCCTCCGCTTAAAAACGACGCGCTAGGCTTGCTGGAGCAGGATCCGTTCGAGGCGAAAATCCATTTCGCGCCGACGGCGGCGAATTATGTCGCCGAGAGAATCTGGAGCAAAGATCAGACGATAGAGCGTCGCGAGGACGGATCAATTATTCTGACCGCGCGCATGGCCAATTTTCCAGAGGCTCTCGCCTGGGTCTTGAGCTTTGGCAAGAGCGCCGTCGCGCTAGAACCGTCTTGGTTCGCGAGGGCAATTCGCGAAGAGTTGCGGGACGCGGCGAGAAATTACAGAAAAAAGAAAGAGGAGGAAAACGCGGAAAAATCTGAGAATAAGGATTCGGAGGACGAAACTTAAAGTCCGTCGATTTCTCGACCGTTTTTTTCCATCTCTTCCTCTATCTTTTGGATCATTTCGCTAGCCTTTATGCCCAGCGCGGACGAAAGATAGAATAGGGCGTTTACGGACGGACGTTTCTGGCCTCGCTCAAGCTGAATGAGATAAACTCTCTCAAGGAGAGCTTTTTCCGCCATTTGTCTCTTGCTCAAGTTTTCCGCTTCGCGGAGCTTGCGCAAGGTGACGGCTATGGCGTCCTTGAGACCAGGATAATCTTGCATTCGATTAGGATAGCATATAACTTTTGTCCGAAATATGTAGCTTGAGTACACAACGCGTTTGGATTCGCGAGGAGGTTAAAAAACGATAGAGCGCGTCCCATTGAAGCCGAACGCGCTATGCTTCGCTTGCCAAAGACGTCCGCGAAATTGGCCCAGGGCGAACTTTTTGGACGTTAAGGGACAATTTTAGCAAAGCGGCCTATAGGATCGCGACTGTCGATAAAGGAAATCGCCTGTTTTAATTCCAAATGGGGGTTTATCAATGGCGCGCAAGAAAAATGACGCGGACGTTTTTCTGGGTATGCTTGGACTTCTGGGATTTCTCATCCTTGGCCTTTTTTTGATCAATTCGGTCTGCGTGTTTCGTCATTACGACAACAAATATAAATTCAACGAAGCGACGGCGCGGGTGACCGATACGTGGAACTTCGCTCGCTTCCTGCCGGAAATTGTCGCGGCCGGCGCGGTCGCCTTCTTCGCTTGCGCCCCGCTTTTTGCCCCTCTCGAGGAGGCGTGGAACGCTGGGGGCGCGCGATTTGCCCTAACGGCGTCGTATGCCTTAATCGTCGTCGGCGTTTTCATGTTCGCGCCTTTTCTCCCGCTTTCGGCCAGACTCGCGACGACACAGGCTGGTTTATTGATTTACGAACAAAGGGGATATTTCGTCATTCCCGCGGACTGGAATTGCCGTTCTTTTTCCGAAAATATCTTTCGTCTAAAAATTGTCGACTGGCTTTTCGAGATGGAGCGGCTGGAGCTTCGCGATGTTACTAAAATTACGCGCGAGGGCGGGAAGGTCGCGTTCGTTCACGGAAGATTTGGAACCAGGAAAATATCCTGGAGAGACAAACAGAAACGCGACGAATGCGTCGCCGCCCTTGAAAACGCCTGCGGCAAGAGGCTTGGATCATATTTTTGAGGAATGTCGATTTTTATCAACATACGGAGGATTTCATGTCCACAGGATTTATCGATTTGCCCTATGAAAACGCTCTTACGGAGTTGCTAGGGGTACATAAAGAGATCGAGGCCTTAAGCGCGTTCATACTGGACTGTCAAACACCCATGACAATCGCCATTCAAGGCGATTGGGGCACTGGCAAGACAAGCATGATGAAGATGATTCAATCCAATATTTCGGACAAGTGCGACTGCGTCTGGTTTAATACTTGGCAATTCTCTCAATTTCAAATGCAAGACGAAGTGCCCCTCGCTCTTTTGGCTCAACTAGTGGAACAGGTTGTCGGCGATAAGAGCAAAGTCTCCGAATTTATCTCAAGCTTGGGTAGAAAGCTTAAAGACGCGACCGGAGTAGTTGTCGAAGCGAGCGCGGGCATTCCGAGCGTCGGAAAGGCGCTCGATTCGCTCTTATTTAAACAAAGAGTGGTCGAGCAGACAGCGCAACTTAAGCAACTCAAAGAGAGGCTCAATACAGTCATCGACGAGAAACTTAAAAAGGACAAAAAGAGCCGTCTGGTAATATTTGTGGACGATTTGGATCGCATGAGTCCGGGCAAGGCCGTCGAACTCCTGGAAGTTGTCAAGATTTTCCTTGATATTCCTGGTTGCGTATTCGTGCTAGCCGTGGATTACGGAGTGGTGAGCCGCGGCGTAAAAGCGAAGTATGGCGAGGACATGGACGAGCTTAAAGGCAGAAGCTTCTTTGACAAGATAATCCAGCTCCCGTTCAATTTGCCTGTCGCGCGCTATACGATCGAAAAATATCTTCAAAATTTACTGGATATTCCCGACAATTATGTAAGATCCTATACCAAATTGGCAAAAGCTTCCGTGGGAACCAATCCGCGGACGCTTAAGAGAATGGCCAATATTTTAAAGTTGCTCGAAATTATAGAGACAAGGGAAAAAAATTCGCAACCTATTACCGAAGAATATCGAGAATTGCTGTTCGCCGCGCTTTGCCTGCAAATAGCTTTCGAAACGGTTTACGCCCAACTTCTTTCCGAGGGCGTAAAAAATAATTTGCTCGAAGCTAAACCTGACGAGATCCTTTCAATGTTTTCTGGAGCTTTGACCAGAGCTCCCGAAAATAAGGAAGAACTACAAAAAAAACTTGCCAGATTCTTTAAAACTTTAAATGAGGTATTGTCAGATATGGGCGACAATGGATGGCAAGAATTTACCGACGTATTGAGGAAGTCGGGAATTACAGCGTCGGGAAGCCAACAGCCAATCATGACGACGGAAGCGATTAATGATTCTTTTGATCCCGCGCTTTTGGGCAGCTACGCGAACCTCCCGGGAGAATTATCGGAAAAATATAAAGATTATTTCGCGGCCTTGAAACTGACGCCCGAGATTGACCCTGACGAACCGAACAATCTCTCAATTCCCGCTATATTCGCTTGGCCGGTCAGTTTTAGCGTAGAGCTCGAACCTGAAGGAATCAATGTTTTTTTCTGGAGCGAAGAATATGCCTCTATCAGAAATTGCTTCAGACGCTGCCTTAAAGAAACTTCGGTCGAATTGCCCTCGCAAATGAAATCGAGTAAAGGATACGCCTTTATGTCTCTGCCAACCATTCCTTGGGAAGTATCCCTCTCTCAACAAGATAAATCCGCGAGCGCGGCTCGCCTCGAACAAACTAGAGAAATTATATTTAAATGGTGCGACGCGCTGTTGCGACCGCTGACGAAATTATACAGCTCTAAAGCGAAGGTCGTCGATCGACTTGAAGACTTGATTGACAAGATAGAAGAGATTTTCAGGGCTAGTTTGCCGGAAGAAAAGGGATGGCGTTGCAAGAGAGAAAGCTTTGGCGCCGCCTTGTACGCTGGATGGACATCGCTATCATTTTGGAAATCTGGTTGGAAAGAACAATACAAGGTCGAGCTGATCACGGATAGTTTATTTGCCAACGATATGAACATAGGCATATCTCAAGCCAAAAATAAAAATTTTGAAAATGATTCAAAACTGGCTAAATTTTATAACGCATGGAGAAAAGCGCTAATTAACCTTCCCGGAATGAATGAGGAGGACATGATTGGCAAGAGCGAGGAGTATTGCGCGTGGGCTGTCTTCCCAGAGGGACTCGGCGACTGGACTGAAGGCGAGTTGCATGACGCGGACTTCTCTTTCGCCCTAAACGAGG
>JAAUYY010000022.1 GCA_014804865.1 Desulfovibrio sp. | reverse complement strand
CCTTTTTGGGGCGATCGTCTTCCATGGGCGGCAAAGGCTTGTTGTCCATCAGGAGATCAAGCTCCTCGCCGGTTATCGTCTCCCTTTCAAGCAAGGCCTGGGCTATCCTGTGCAGAGTGTCGGCGTTGTCCTCGAGCAACTTGCGACAGCGCTCATGCGCCTCTTCCACTATGCGCTTAACCTCGGCGTCGACGACGCGAGCCGTTTCTTCGCTGAAATTTTTATTTTGCACCCATTCGCGACCGATGAACACTTCCTCGCCGGTCTCGCCAATGGAAAGCGTGCCGATAGTCTCGCTCATGCCCCATTCGCAGACCATCTTCCGAGCCATCTTGGTTACGCGCTCGATGTCGTTGGACGCTCCCGTGGTAATGTCGTCGAGAATCAGCTCCTCGGCTACGCGCCCTCCCAAAAGGACGACGAGCATATTGCGAAGATAAGTCTTTGAATAGCCGTGCCGATCTTCCTCGGGCAGTTGCATGGTAATGCCCAGAGCCCGCCCGCGGGGGATAATCGTAACCTTGTGGACGGGATCCGACCCGGGAAGCAGTCGCGCGGCCAGGGCGTGCCCGCCTTCGTGATAGGCGGTAATTCTTTTCTCTTCGTCGGAGAGGATAAGACTGCGCCTTTCGCGACCCATTAATACCTTGTCCTTGGCGAATTCAAAGTCGCGCATATCGAGCTTGTCCTCGTTCATCTTCGCGGCCTGCAGTGCCGCTTCGTTTACGAGATTTTCAAGATCGGCTCCCGAAAAACCGGGTGTCCCGCGCGCGAGCACTTCGAGATCGACGTCTTTGGCCAGGGGCGTCTTCTTCGTATGCACCTCGAGAATGCGTTTTCTGCCGCGCAGGTCTGGCGTGGGCACGACTACCTGTCTATCGAACCGCCCGGGTCGCAGGAGAGCGGGATCGAGCACGTCGGGCCGGTTGGTCGCGGCGATCAGGATGACGCCTTCGTTGCTTTCAAAGCCGTCCATCTCGACCAGAAGCTGATTGAGAGTCTGCTCGCGCTCGTCGTGGCCGCCTCCAAGTCCGGCTCCGCGCTGTCTGCCCACGGCGTCAATTTCGTCGATGAAAATCAGGCAGGGAGCGTTCTTCTTGCCCTGCACGAAAAGATCGCGCACGCGGGAGGCGCCCACGCCCACGAACATCTCGACAAAATCCGATCCGGAAATTGAAAAGAAAGGGACGCCGGCCTCGCCGGCCACGGCGCGGGCCATAAGCGTCTTGCCCGTGCCCGGAGGGCCGACAAGGAGCACGCCTTTGGGGATGCGTCCTCCCAGTCGCGTAAATTTCTTGGGATTGGCGAGAAATTCCACGACTTCGGAAAGTTCTTCCTTGGCTTCGTCGACTCCGGCGACATCCTGAAACGTTACCTTCGCGTTGTCCTGATTAAGCAACTTCGCGCGGGAGCGTCCGAAATTCATCGCCTTGCCGCCGGAATTCTGCATCTGGCGCATGAAAAATATCCATACGCCAACGAGCAGGAGCATCGGGAACCAGGAGACAAGCATGGAAAAATACCAGGGCGACTCGTCCGGAGGCTCGGCCTTGATCTCCACTTTTTTCTCCATGAGCTGATTGACGACGTTGGCGTCTCTCGGGGCGTAAGTCTGTATGCTCCGGTTTTCGACCGTGCGCCCTGCTATAGACTGTCCCTGCATTGTTACCGAAAGTATCTGCCCCTCTTCCACCTTGTTCATGAACTCGGTGAACGGAATCTTCGCGGCTCCGCTTTGCGGTTGCTGGAACATATTAAATACCATTACCATGGCGAGCACGATCAGGGCCCAGACCATTAGATTACGGCTAAATTGGCTCAAATCCGCCTCCGTAAAAATTTCATGCGACGAGAACGCGAATTATCGCTTCCTCGGGGGTAGATCCACAATCGGAGCGTCTCCGGCCCGCGAAAACTCCGCGCCGGGCTTGCGGAACCGGAGCGAAGCGCGATTTAATTCGTCCGGCTGTCTCGCGTTTGACTANTCGNCGAAAACGCCGCCGGACGAAAATCTGACGGGACGCGCGACTATCCATATAATATATGCTCGGCCTTTTGGCAATGCCCGTATTCTTGACGCGATAAAGGTTATGACATAATTTTACATTCTTTATTATTTCTTTCCACAGTTATTTCTGCCTGCGCCCGGGNGGTCTCCAGTGGATAAACGCGAACAGNAAAAGGCTTCCAGGATCAAGTTGCCTACGCGCTCGCCTAGCGCCGAATATTTCATGCCAATGNTGCGAGGCTTCGCGAAGCATGACGATCTCAACGAAGTTATAAAAAACAGGGTCTGCAANGCNTGCGATCTGCTGGACAGCGGGCATCCCCTTTATCCCAACGATTTCAAGATACGCGAGAGCATAGGCGATGTCTTGCGCGAGGCCGANGCTTCCGAAGAACTGGATCCGGAGCGCGAATATTCCATAGCGGGNCGCGCCGTTTCCCTTCGCTCTTTCGGCAAGGTCGCCTTTTTTCATCTCATGGACGAAAGCGGCAGAATCCAGTGTTACGCGGCTCGNGACGCCATGGACGAAGAAACTTACAAGGTCGTAAAGAAACTCGATATCGGCGATATAGTGGGCGTAACCGGACGCCTTTTTTATACCAGGACTGGAGAAATTACGCTCGCCTGCCGGACTTTGCGCNTATTAAGCCGCTCCATGCGCCCNCTCCCCGAAAAATATCACGGCCTCAAGGATATGGAGACGCGCTACCGCCAGAGGTACGTCGATCTCATCGTGACTCCGCGCAGTCGCGAGATATTCCTGAAACGCAGCNGGATCGTGCGCGAGTTCCGCCGTTTCATGGAAGANCACGGGTTCATGGAAGTCGAAACGCCAATCCTCCAGCCGATCGCCGGAGGCGCGACGGCGCGACCGTTCAAGACTCATCACAACGCCCTCGATCTGGATCTGTATCTGCGCATCGCCCCGGAGCTTTATCTAAAGAGACTGCTGGTCGGCGGTTTNGAAAAAGTTTTCGAGCTTAACCGGAGCTTCCGCAACGAGGGAATCGACACGCGGCATAACCCGGAGTTCACCATGTGCGAATTTTACTGGGCTTACGCCGATTTCCGCGATCTCATGGATTACACGGAACAGCTTTTTTCGACCATCGCCGAGAAGGTCTGCGGGAGCTCGGTTATCCAGTATCAGGGAACGGAGATCGATTTGACGCCGGGTCGCTGGGGCCGCGTGAGTTTTTACGAATCCCTGTCCAAAATCGGCGGACATTCGCCCGAATTTTATAACGATTACGACAAGGTTCGCGACTATATCCGCAGTCGCGGCGAAAAGATTCTCGAAAACGAGAGTCTGCAAAAGCTGCAGGCGAAGTTGTTCGATCTCGACGTCGAGGAAAAACTTGTGCAGCCCTGTTTCATATATCATTATCCGGCCGAAATTTCTCCTCTCGCCCGCAGAAACGAGGAAAATCCCGCGCTTACGGATCGATTCGAGCTTTTCATAACGGGCAGGGAACTCGCGAACGCCTTTTCCGAGCTGAACGACCCGATGGATCAGCGCTCCCGCTTCGAGGCGCAAGTCCGGGAAAAAGAGTCCGGNGACGACGAGGCGCATTGCATGGACGAAGATTATCTTCGCGCCCTNGAATACGGCATGCCGCCCGCGGCCGGCGAAGGCGTCGGCATAGACCGCCTGGTCATGCTTCTGACCGATTCCGCGTCGATAAGGGAAGTCATCCTNTTTCCGNTATTGAGACCGGAATATTGAGCGCCTTCGCTTCGCTCCCGCCCGCCTCGAAGCCCGGATTACTGGCCGCGGAATGTTCGCGCNTNGTCGGCGCGACGCGCGCCTCGAGGCGCCGCGAACTGGGCGACACCCCGGAAGTAATTATAATTATAGGATAATCTCAAACGAATTCGCCGCGACGGACAATTCGGGCAAAAATCGCGAGCGGATCGGAAGACGCGTATAAAATGGCTCGCGGAATGACATTTGAACTTTTTATCG
Organism: Desulfovibrio sp.; assembly: GCA_014804865.1. The sequence goes on along the minus strand of JAAUYY010000022.1, from coordinate 2,663 downwards.
CCTCGCGTTATCTTTTTTCAAAACGAAAAGAGACNTTTATTTTTATAATTTCCCTTATGTCCATACTGGGAGTGGCCCTCGGCGTGGGCGCCCTTGTGCTTGTGCTAGGCGTTTATAACGGCATGAGCACGGACTTGCGGGACAAGATAATCGGAGCCAACGCGCACGGAATCGTCCTGGCGAGCAATCCCAAGGCTTTTGGCGCCGATCTCCCGGGATTAATGGAAAAAATCAAATCGACCCCCGGCGTGCTCGCGGCTATGCCGTTTATTTATACGGAGGCGATGATCTCCACGTCCCGCGGCGTAAAGGGCGTCGTGCTTCGCGGCATCGATCCCGCGACCGCTCCCGACGTGATAACCATGCTCANGGAGATCCCCGGCGCGCTGGAGGCCCTCGAAAAGGACGGCGTTCCCGGGATAATCATCGGCGGGGAACTGGAGAANAGACTCGGCGCGGATGTCGGCGACCGCGTCAATCTGCTCTCTCCGGCCGGCCAGAAGAGCTCTGCGGGCTATCAGCCAAGCGTCAAGCCGTTCGAGGTCGTCGGAGATTTCAAGACGGGAATGTTCGAATACGACTCGTCTCTGGCNTTCGCGTCGATACCCGCGGCTCGCTCGATTCTTGGCGCGCCGGACGACTATTTCTCGGGTATAGAAATTACGGTTACCGATTTGTTCAAGGCCGACGAAACCGCGGTCGCTCTCGCCGAAAAGCTTGGCGNCCCTTTCTATGTGCGAAGCTGGATGGAGATGAACGCCAATATCTTCGCGGCCCTGAAACTTGAAAAAATTGGAATGTTCATTTTGCTTACGATGGTCGTGATGATCGGCTCCTTCTCCATAGTCGCCACNCTGGTTATGCTCGTTATGGAAAAAACGCGCGACATCGCCGTAATGATGGCGATGGGCGCTTCCGCCAAAACTATCAGGAAAATCTTTATCCTCCAGGGTTGCATAATCGGCTTGCTGGGCACGCTCCTCGGCTACGCCTTTGGCATCGGGCTGGGCTATCTTCTGAAAAAGTACAAATTCATCAAATTGCCGGAAAACGTCTATACGCTCGATCATCTCCCGATAATAATCACCGCGACCGACGTTCTCGTTATCGGCGCGAGCGCCATGCTTTTATGCTTTCTGGCCACTCTCTATCCGGCCTCGCGAGCGGCGAATCTCCAACCAGCCGAAGCGATGCGCTTCGAGTAATAAATGAATTCGCCCATTTGCCAGTTCGAAAACGTGTCCAAATCGTTCCGGGGCGCGGACGAGANCCTCGAAATCTTCAGGAATTTAAATTTCGAGATCGCCCGGGGCGAGAGTCTCGCCATNCTCGGCGCCTCCGGCTCCGGCAAATCGACGCTTCTCCATCTCATGGGCGCGCTGGATCAGCCGNCTTCCGGGAAAATCCTGTTCAATGGCCGCGATCTTTCGNAAATGACGCCGACCGAGCAAGCNGCCTTCAGGAATAAAAGCCTGGGCTTCGTCTTTCAGTTTCATCATCTGCTNCCCGAATTTACGGCTCTTGAAAACGTCGCCATGCCCGGCCTGATCGCCGGAGAANCCTACGCCGAAATACGCCCCCGCGCCGGAGAGCTTCTCGAAAAAGTCGGCNTCAAGGCGAGAATGGACAGCCGCCCGGCTACCCTTTCGGGCGGCGAGAGACAGAGAGCGGCCATCGCGAGAGCCTTGCTCCTTCGCCCCGCCCTCGTGCTCGCCGACGAACCGACCGGCAACCTGGACGAAAACACCGGTCGTCAGGTCGGGGATCTTTTGCTAAACTTGAATCGCGAACTGGGGATGACCCTGGTTATCGTTACTCATAATCAGGAGCTCGCCGCGAAAATGGATCGAGCTCTCGAGTTAAAGGCTGGAGTTTTATATGAGAAAAAATTCGCCTGACTTTTTGNCGGCNTTTATTCTATTTTTGCTCGCGCTCTTGCTCCCCGCTTCGACNTTCGCCGCCGCAAGCTCCCCAAGCGTCCTGATCCTCCCGTTTCAGGCCAACGCCGGGCCGGAGATGCCCGACGCCTCGACGAGCGTTCCGCAAATAATCGCGTCGAAACTCGAGGCCGAGGGCCTGAGCGTCGCGCCAATGTCTCGCGCCCAGGCCATTTTGCGAAGGAGCGGAGTTTCGACGATTGATCTGAACGCGGCCAGACGCCTCGGCAGGCAAGCCGGAGCGAAACTGGTCATTTACGGTTCCTTCAACCAGCTCGGCGACGGCTTCTCCATGGAAACCCGCGCGGTTCCCGTCGACGAAGGCGAAGCCGTGCCCGCTTCCTTCGAAAGAGACTCGCTTCTCGCTCTGGACGAATGCGCCCAGACTCTAGCCTCGCGCGCCTCCTCGATGGTCGGCTCCGTCGCGCAAACCGCCCAGGCGCCGGAAGAGCCGCAATCGGGCCGAGGCTTTGTGCCCATGAACGTAAACTCTGGCTCCGGCGGCCTCGCGGACGTGCAGGTGCGCGGCATGCGCGTTATGGATCCGGACACCGTGCTAATGCGCCTCTCGATCCGCAAAGGCGACAATCCCGACGCCGACGCCATAAACGAAGAAGTCAAGCGCGTCTGGGATATGGGCTATTTTAGCGACGTGCAAGCCTCCATGGAAGGCAACACGCTGGTCTTCACAGTGGTTGAAAAGCCTCGCATAGACAATATAATTGT
>JAAUYY010000021.1 GCA_014804865.1 Desulfovibrio sp. | reverse complement strand
GGTTATAATCAACGGCCTCGAGCAACTCGATCGAAGCGACATGGACAAATATCTCGCCCTCAAACCCCGGAACATCCTTTCCTGGATTACCGGAAGCGGAATGCTCAAGGACGAATATCTCGAGCGGGACACGAACTCCATCGCCGCCTATGGCCTGAACGAAGGCTTTATCGATATTCAGGTCGCGGCGCCGCGCATCGATTACGAGCCTGACGGCATCGTCGTAACTTTCGACGTGCACGAAGGCCCGCGCTACAAGGTGCGCGACGTGAAGTTTGGCGGCGATCTCATCGACGACGAAGCAACGCTCCTGAATGTCGTCGAAATGGACGACCAGAAGAAAAACAAGGAGTATTTTTCCATTACGGTCATGCAGGACGACGCGAAGAAGCTGACCGATTACTACGGCGATTACGGTTACGCTTTCGCCGAAGTCGATACCAAGGTCATGAAAGCGGACGACGGCAGCGACGAAGTCGATGTGGGCTATCTAGTCAATAAAAAACAAAAGGTATTCATCCGCCGTCTCTCGATCGAAGGCAATACCAAGACGCGCGACAACGTCATCCTTAGAGAGATGCGTCTGGGCGACGGCGATATGTACGACGGCTCCAAGATGAGACGATCCACCGAGCGTCTAAACCGCTTGCGCTACTTCAGCGCCGTCGACATGGAGCTTGTGCCCACCGAAAACGAGGACGAAGTCGACCTCAAGGTTAAAGTCAAGGAAGACAATACCGGCGCGCTCATGGGCGGCATAGGCTATTCCACCTATTACGATGTTGGCGTAACCGCGTCGATTATGGAGCGCAATCTTTTTGGCCGCGGCTACTGGTTGCAGCTTCAGGGATTCTTCTCATGGCGCAGAACTTCCGGCGTCCTGTCCTTCACCAATCCGCGCGTCTATGACACCGACTGGAGCGTGGGCAACGACCTCTATTACACCCACGACTACTGGGACGATTTCACGAAGGACACTATAGGCGACACGATTCGCGTGGCCTATCCCATTGGCGAATACACCTCCGTCGGCGTAAACTACCGTCTCGAGCGCTACGAACTCTATGACACAGAATACGATTCGTCGCCGTATATCTCCGATTACAAGGGCATAAACTGGACAAGCGCCCTGTCGGCCAGAATATTGCGCGACACTACCGACAGGCGCGACCGGCCGACCTCCGGCACGATCACGCGGCTTTGGGCGGAATACGGCGGCGGCGGTCTCGGCGGCACGGACAACTTTATCAAGGCCGTCGGCGACTGGCAGGGCTTCTGGTCCTTCAATCCCGAAAACACTTTCCATACGCGCGTCCGTCTGGGCGGCGTCTTCCAGAACACCGACGATCCCGTGCCCGTATTCGAACGATTCTGGCTCGGCGGCATGGACAGCATTCGCGGTTATTCCTATTCGGATCTCTCGCCCCGGGATTACAAGTACAATGGCGAGCAGATCGGCGGCGACAGAATGGGCGTGCTCAACGTGGAATATATGTGGACATTCGAGAAAGACCTGGGCCTGGGCATAGGGCCGTTCTTCGATGGCGGCTTCAATATCGACTCGAAGACAATGGCGGCCGACTGGGATAAGTATATCGTATTCTCGACGGGCCTCGAGCTTCGCTGGCGCTCGCCGATGGGCGATCTGCGCATAGCCTACGGCATTCCCCTCTCCCAGGATTACGACGGCGAACGCGAGTCCGGTCGCCTCGAGTTCAGCATGGGTCAATTCTTTTAAAATCCTCGACGGGCGCCCGCGAAAATTCCTCTTCGTCGGGCGCCCGTCTGGCAAGCGTAATGCGTCTCGCTCCAGTCCTGATTCTTCTCTGCCTTCTCTTCGCTTGCGGCGGCAAGCCCCGCCTCCTCACCATTCAGGAACAGGACGCCTACATGGCTCGCCAGCAATGCGTTCAGGAGGCGAACAACGTCAATCCCGCCTTCCAGGGTCCCTGGAATCCCCAATGGTACGATTATTACGCCATGTGCATGAACAGCCTTGGCATTCCCGATTATGTGATCAACCGCCTGTGGCCGTAACTCGCGCCGTGCTCCCCCATTCTCGAGCGGTCGCCCTTCCTGACTGGATCAAAATCTTCGATGACGATCGTCTCCGCGGCGATCCAAAGCGACCGACGCCCGCGGCGCGTCTGGAGTTCAACCATGAATAATCCGGATAAAATGAAATGCGAAAGCCCCGACCTTATTCAGGCCAATATTGAAAAAATCGCCGAGCTTTTCCCCTCCGTCATTACCGAAGGAAGCGACGAAACTGGCTCGCCCAGGAAGGGAGTAAATTTCGACGCCTTGCGACGGCTATTGGCCGCGGACGTTCTGGAGGGCGACGAACTTTACGAATTTACATGGCCAGGCAAAAAAGCGGCTATCGCGGAGGCCGCTCGCCCGATCCGCAAGACGCTGCGCCCCTGTCCCGGGGAATCCAAAAACTGGGACAAGACCGAGAATCTGTATATCGAGGGCGACAATCTGGAAGTTTTGAAATTGCTCCAGGAAAATTACCTGGGCAAGGTCAAGATGATCTATATCGATCCGCCCTACAATACCGGCAACGATTTCATTTACCGCGACAATTTTACGATCGATAAAGACGAATACAGGACGCTGACTGGCGAGACTATCGAAACCGGGGACGGCGAAACCAAAAGGCTTTTCAGAAATACCGACGCGAACGGCCGCTTCCATTCCGACTGGTGCTCCATGATTTACCCGAGACTCATGCTGGCCAGAAATTTGTTGTCCGACGACGGCGTTATTTTTATTAGTTGCGACGATAATGAACAGGAAAATTTGAAGAAAATTTGCGACGAGGTGTTTGGCGAGTCAAATATGGCAGCATGCCTTCCTTGGCAATCGCGCTTGTCTATTCAAAACGACACAGACTTAAGCATAAATCATGAATATATTTTAGTTTATGCAAAAAATAGACGCCAAGACAATCGTCGTTTAAAAGATTCTAATTATTCTAGATGGATGCAGAAAGATTCTTTTGTTTTTAGACCACTGCCACTGGATAAAACTGATTTTGCAAATCCTGACAGCGATCCTCGGGGAGCATGGAAGGCTGATCCATTCGATGCCCCAAATATTCGGCCTAATTTGACATATCCTATATTAAATCCAAATACAGGTATCGAATATCTGCCACCAACAGGAAGACACTGGCGTATGACTCAAGAGAAATTTAAGGAAGCATTTGAGGATGGCAGAATTTTTTTTGGTAAAAATGGTACTTCGCGTCCACAACTGAAATCGTTTTATGAAGAAAAAAAAGATTTTGGCTCGATAGATAATAGCTGGCTTTCCGCTGATAAAGTGGACACTGCTACACATGCGACGAAAGAATTGCAGGAATTATTTGATATTGCCTTTTTTGATACACCAAAGCCATTAAATTTAATTACAAGGCTTTGTAGGCTTGGGTTTCTTGATTCTAGAGACATCATCCTCGACTTTTTCTCCGGCTCCGCCACCACAGCCCACGCCGTAATGCAATTAAACGCCGAGGACGGCGGCAAACGCCAGTTTATCATGGTCCAGTTGCCCGAAATCTGCGCGGAGGATAGCGAGGCGGCCAGGGCCGGTTACAAGAATATCTGCGAAATCGGGAAGGAGCGAATTCGCCGCGCCGGCGAGAAAATTAAAAAAGAAAACGCGGGCAAGCCCGGAATCGAAGACCTCGACACAGGCTTTCGCGTTTTCAAATGCGACTCCGGAAACATGAAAGACGTGTACTACGCGCCAGGGGACACGGATCAAGCCGCGCTGGATCGCTATATCGACAATCTCAAGGAAGACAGAACCGACCTCGACCTGCTGTTCGGTTGCCTTCTGGCATGGGGCTTGCCTCTCTCCCTGCCCTACAAGACAGAGCAAATCCAGGGCTATCCCGTTCATTTCTACGACTACGCCGAAGACTCCGACGAAGGCGCGGCGCTCGCCGCCTGTTTTGACGCGAAGATAAGCCCGGAAGCGATCAGGGAAATCGCCAAACGCAAGCCCTTGCGGGCCGTCTTCCGCGACGCGAGTTTCGCCGCTTCCCAGGACAAGATCAACGCCGCGGAATTATTCAAAAATTACGCGCCGGACAGCGTCGTCAAGGTTATTTAAAAGCCGCGCCTGGGATTGGGGCGGGAGTCGCGAAATCGCGCGTCGATCTTACGCGAGCGCGACAAGTCGGCGAAACGGTTGCCAAATTTATAAATTTTGCATATATAAAAATTATAAAAACTCGATATTCAACCTCAAAGTCGGAGAACTGTCATGAGAAGTTTAAAGCTTGTCGCCGTCGCCGCCTTCCTTTCTGTAATGTTATGCGCGCCCCGCGTCTTCGCCAAAGCGGACGTAGTAAATCTATACGCCGACGCGGTAATGACAGCCGATGTCCAGGAGCTTGAAAAAATCCTCGCGCCCAATTTCTGGTATGTGGGCCCGAACGGCCATATCATGGACAAGGAGCATTTTATCGCCGAAATAAGAGACAGGAAGCTCGTCGTCGATCGGCTGTCCCTGCGGAATCAGAGAGAAACTCAAGTCGGCGAGACGCGCCTCGTTACCTCCAACGGCGTCTTTTACGGCAAATCCGCCGCGCCCCGCCCGCAGGGCTTGATGCGCTATTGCTTGGTGATCGGCGACAATAACGGCCAGGAACAGATCGCCCTTGTGCAGGTTACGCCGGTCATCGGCACGGAAGACTGCGCGGACGGGAATTGCAAGATAAAATGAATTAAACTTTAGACAGCGAAAAAAGCCGCCCCGACGGGCGGCTTTTTTGTTCGACTTGCGCGCCGGCGCGCAAGCCCGCCTTTTGGAGTAATTTCAAGCGCGATTTGCCATAAACGGATTTTCGGCGCGAAAACAACTCCATAACTGACAATAAAATTAATTTCGCCCCCTTATTCCCGCCAATCCGTCGGAATATGCAAGGCTTCGCAAAAACGNCGGATTACCGCGGGATCGCCCAGACTCTTGGAGGGATCCTCGCTCAACTTGCACGTGTCGTTATAAAAAGGCCAATACTCGGTTATCTTCGCCGCGACCAGCTTGACAACGATATTTAGCGCGCGGATCCCCTGAAAATCGTTGGTAAAATGCGTCCCTATGCCATAGGAGGGAATACAATGCCCGGTCGCGTATTTCTGAATCTCGAGGGCGTCGTCGACGGTCAGGGCGTTGCTAAATACGATCAACTTCGAGGCGGGATCGATGCCCAGCGATTGGTACTTGGCGACAATTTTTTCCAGCTCCGCGCGGTTGTCGCCGCTATCGACCCGCAGNCCGCGGAACATNTTGGCGTAATCCTTGGAAAAATTCAGACTGAATATTTCCCAGCCGAANGTGTCGTATAGGAATGTGCCCAAAGAGCCGCGATAGGTCGACGACCAGTATTTCATGGCCAGGTGATTGGCCATTTGCGGGCCGAACATCCCNCCGATGGCCGCGATAAACTCGTGCGCCATTGTCCCGACNGGCATCAAATCGTATTTCATGGCGAAATAGACATTGCTTGTGCCCGTAAACCGACCGGATCCGCCGGCCTCGCTGGAGGCCAGTCCCCTGATCGCCGCGTCCTGGGCGGCGAACGACGCCCTCCGCCTTGTCCCGAAATCGCTGAACACGCAGCCGCCTTCGATGAGACGCGACGCCTTGTCCCGCGATCTGCGCTCCAGATCGCGCAGGTCGAAGCTCTTCGCCTCGCCGGTCATTATAAAATATAATTCGGAAATAATGGCGAGAACCTTCACTTCCAAAAGGATCGTATCCGACCAGAAGCCTTCAAAATCGAGGAACAGCCGCCCTTCTTCGTCCTGCCGCGCTTTAACAAGACGCGAATCGTAGCGGAATCCCTTGAGGAAACTATAAAACCAGCGCGGAATATAGTCGCACCGGCGTTTCATGAACTCGATTTCTTCGTCAGTAACGCGCAGATCCTCGAGCGCGCGGATCTGTTCCATAAGCGNTTCCGCGAAGCCGGGAGGATATTTTAGATCGTTGCGATCCTTGAAGGTATAGCGAACCATCGCGCGGGGAAAATTGTCGATAACCGCGCAGCACATGGTGAACTTGTATAAATCGTCGTCTGTAAAATGTCTGATTATCGGCTTCATTTTCCCAGCCTGCCGACATATTCGGAAAGACTTTTCCCTCCGTCGAGGGACGGCGAAAACTCGCGGAGGACTCTAAACTTGTCAGGCCCCAATAGTTCTACTCCGTCTTTTAGCGTATTTAGAACGCAAATATCCCCCGCTATGCCGCAAATATCTATTCTGTCCGCTTCCTCAAGGAGCGGCTTTATATTTTTCAGNTTTTCTTCATTCCCGAACAGGGAATANTCNTCCCGATTCGGGCTTTGCCCCTTGCGCCAAAAGCTAACCGNNCCCNGAGTCGAATGGAGCGCGGCNAGCGTCTGGGGATAGACCGCGGAGCCCGCGTCGTTGGCCACGCAATGCCTTGGCCATTCGCCGCCGTTCTCGCGAAACGAGCAATGAGTCCAGGGATGCCAGTCGAGGCTTACGATTTTATGGGCGTATTCGTCGGGACGCTCGAGGATATAGCGACTTAATCCCCGCATGGCCTCTTCCGCGCCCGGAACGGCCAGACTGCCCGTGATGAAATCGATCTGCGGATCTACGACGAGAAGCAGGGCGCTCATTTCAGGCGTCCAGATAGAGTCGGAGGCCGGCGTAGCCCACNGTGTGATCGAAATCGCCCGAGACCCTGCCCGATGTCGTATGCGCGACCAGCTCGACCCGGNCGCCGCCCAGATCCCTGGCCGCGTAAAGGGCGAGAGCCAGCGGCGCCGCGCCGCACATGCTGATCCNGTCCTTTTTTACNATATTTAGCAGNCCGTCGGGATCGGNCGCCANGGCTCGCTCCAGCGCTTCCTCGTCCTTTTTGATCGTCGTCCTCTCGTCTTCGTAGTGGTTCATATCGGAACTAATGATAATCCCNCAGTNGACATGGCNCTTGAGAACGTCAGCGAGACCTTGGCCAGCCTTCGCGAGAAAGGCGGGATTTTGCGTCCCTACGCAGACCGGAACGATCGATAAATCCTTCGTTTGCTCCTGGAGAAACGGCAAAAGAACCTCGATGGAATGTTCGCCAAGGTGCGCCGACTCGTCCGCGGCGAACCCCGTTCCCGAATTGACCAGATCCTCGGCGATTTCCCGATCTGCGTTGACAAGCCCCAGGGGAGTCAGCCACGCGCCCTCTGTCCACACGCTCAGGGCGGTTCCGTAGCCCGTGTGATTTGGACAGAGAATAATCAGACGGGAGGGCAGCGCGACGCCGCCGAGGGTTCGTCCGATAACGTCCCCGCAATATATATAACCCGCGTGCGGCAGCATGACCGCCCANGCCGCTTTGGTATTCGTCGAGTTTTCGCCAAGCCAGCCATCGACTTCGCCTTTCAGTTTTTTCTCGTCGGCCGGATAGAATTTGCCGGCTACTACAGGTCGCCTGATTCTCATAATNTTCTCGCGCGATGTCTAAAAAAGTTGATAACCGTTATGCCAGTGATGGACTGTCCTGCCCTTGAGCNTCTCGCCNAGGAAAGGCGTGTTCCAGCTTTTGGAATAAAAATTTTCCCTGNCGGCGNTCCATTCCAGATTCGGATCGTATAAAATGAAATTTGCCGGATCGCCCGGATTGAATTCGTTGGTCGGCAGACCAAACAGCTTCCCCGGCGCCGCCTCCCATAATCTGTGAATATCGGCCTCCGCGAGGACGCCTTCTTCGACGAGCCTGAAAGTNAGCGGCAGGGCGANATCGAGTCCGGTAAAGCCGAAAGGCGCGTCGTCGAGGGAAGCGTCCTTTTCATGCGCCGCGTGCGGGGCGTGATCCGTGACCAGAATGTCGATAACGCCGCTCTTGACGGCTTTTCGCAGAGCTTCGCGATCTTTCGCCGTCCGCAGAGGCGGGCTNACCTTGGCTAGAGAATTATAATTTTCGAGCCGCGAATCGTCTAGCAAAAGATAGTGCGGGCAAGTCTCGGCGGTTATTTTAACGCCTCGATCTTTCGCCCAGGCTACAATATCGACCGTCGCGCTCGAGGAAACATGGGCGATATGCGCGGGCAGATCGAGGTATTCGGCGATCATGATGTCGCGAGCCGCCTGAATGGCCTCGCCGCACCAGGGTTGTCCCTTTACGCCCAGCTCGCCGCTCGTTCGTCCTTCGTTCATNTTCCAGTTTTTCGCGAGGGAGGGATCTTCGCAGNGGTCGATTAAGATCATGCCGAGGTCGGCCGCGTATTCCATAATTCGGCGAAAGATTTCCGAACTTTCCAGCGGGCGACCGTCGTTGGACACGGCGACGCAACCCGCCTCCTTCAATTCCGCGAGAGGCGCCAGCGATTCTCCCGCGAGATTTTTCGTCGCGGCCGCTACTGGGTACAGATCCGGGCCATGCGGATGAGTTTTTCGCGCCCTTTCGAGCATGAACGCGGTTACCGCGGCGGCGTCGTTGACCGGCTTCGTGTTCGCCATGCACATTATGGCGCCGAAGCCGCCATGGGCTGCGGCGTTCAGTCCCGAATCGATATCTTCCTTGTATTCGAAGCCCGGCTCGCGCAGATGCGTATGACAGTCGATTAGCGCGGGCAGGAGGAGCAGGCCGCCGCCGGAGAATCTGGGACAGTCGCCGGAATATTCGCAATGCCCGGCGGGAGTCATGGAGACTATCTTGTCTCCGTCAATCAGAAGGTCGACCGGGGCGTCCAGATGGACTACGTTTTCAATCAGCAACATTTCGATCCTCGTTTCTCCCCGCGAGAAGGTATAAAATGGCCATCCGAACCGCGACGCCGGCCGCGACCTGATCCAGGACAAGACAGGCGTCGCCGTCGGCTACTTCGTCCGAGATCTCGAGCCCCCTGTTCATCGGCCCGGGATGCAGGACTTTTACGTCCGGCTTGGCGAATTTCAGATGGCGCGGCGTCAGGCAATAGCGTCTGGCGTATTCGCTCAAATCCGGCAAAAGACCGGCCTGTTGCCTTTCCAGCTGCAGGCGCAGGCTCATAGCCGCGTCGACGCCTTCCATGGCCTTATCGAGGTCGGAGTAAATTTCTACCGGCCAGTCCTCGACTCCCGCGGGAAGGAGCGTGCGCGGAGCGCAGATCCGCAACTTCGCCCCGAGCTTGTTTAATAAATGTATATTGGATCTGGCCACGCGGCTGTGCGCTATGTCGCCGAGGATAAGGAGTTCGCGGCCCTTGAAATCGCCGTTCCAGACCTTGTTCAGGCTGAAGCAATCGAGTAGCGCCTGCGTGGGATGGGCGTGCCAGCCGTCTCCGGCGTTCACTATGGAGCAATCGAGCTTTTCGGCGAGATATTGCGCCGCGCCGCTAGCCGAATGGCGGATTACGATAATGTCCGGATTCATGGCTTCAAGGGTAAGGCCAGTGTCTTTCAGACTTTCACCCTTGTTGATGCTCGATCCGGCGGCGGAGAGGGAGAAAGTGTCGGCCGAGAGACGCTTCGCCGCGACGTCGAAAGAAGTTCTGGTGCGCGTGCTGTTTTCGGCGAAGAACAGCATGACCGTCCTGCCCTTGAGCGTCGGGACTTTTTTTACGGGCCGCGTATTA
>JAAUYY010000020.1 GCA_014804865.1 Desulfovibrio sp. | reverse complement strand
CTGCCGAGCAGGACAAGGGCCGCTCCGCGCGAAGCAAGCTCGATAGCCGCGGCTCTGCCTATGCCGCTGGACGCGCCTGTAACGAGAATAGTTTTTCCCGCGAAATCTTCGTCCATCGCCTATCTATTCTCCGCGGGTTTAAGGAAATCATCTTCGAGACGGAAGTCGGTAGTTAGCATTGGAACAATTATTTTCGGATCGATAGTCAGGCTGACTACGCCCCAGGAAAGACCTATGCCAAACGCGCTAATTAAAAGTTTGAGCTTATCGGAAAGTCCCGCGTAGGCGTCGATCATGGTAAGACTAACCGACGCTCCGTTGGTGTTAGCCAGTTTTTCTACCGTAACTGGCACCTTGTCCATGCTCATTTTGAGACGACGGGCCATGGTTTTTACGATCTGCATATTGGCCTGATGCAGGACGAGACCTTCAAAATCCGATAGATCGAGATGAAAATGGGCCAGGAATTCCTTAATGCTTTCCACCACGCGCATGGTGGAGAAGGCCGTAATCTCCATGCCGTCCATATAGGAGCCGCCTTCGTATAATTCGCCGTTGGGGAGGAGTCCGCGAGGCTCTCGCCAGGCGTGTCTCGCTCCCGCCATCGGATGATAGAGGGCGCTGTAGCCGGAGCCGTCGCTGTAAAGGCCAATATCGATATGGTTGTCCGCCTTCTTTTCCAGAAGCATGGCGACCGAACCGTCCCCGGTCAGGAAAGCCGGCTCATTAAGCAACGCCTCTTTGCTTCCATAAACGGGCCACATCGAGTCGCCGGAGACCATGGCAACGCGCTTAATTCCGGGCTGCTGGAGAAAACCGGAGCAGACAGCCAGGCCATAGGGGAAGCTGGCGCAACCCTGGGCAATATCGAAGACGAAGGCGTCCTGGCGCATGCGCAAATGATTGTGCATGACGAAAGAATTGCCCGTCGCCATATTGAAGTCAGGAGTCTGGGTAAGGAAGACCAGTCCATCCAGATCGTCGACCTTCCATCCCGCTCTCTCCAGAGCGGCGTTGACGGCGACGAAGCCCAGATCGGTCGCGGTTTGTTCCGTAATGGAGATATGGCGACGTTTGATGCCCGTTTGCCGAACGAAATTTTTTATATAGGCGGCTCGGGGATGCGCAGGATCCAGATTTACCTCCTGGACATTTTCCGGTAAAGCCCCGGCAAGAGCGGCGATGGAAACATTATCGAAACTGAGCCACGCCATTATTAAGCTTTCTCCATGACGTTCATCATATCCCGGATAGTCTCAAAAGCGCGAATTTCCTTGCCGCTTATCTTTTTGTCGAATTCGTCGCCCATTAGCACCACGAAGGAAAGAGCGGACAGGGAATCCCATTCCTCGAGATCTTCCAGTCTGGTCTCGGGCTTAAGGGAGCCTTCGTCAATCTCCATGATATCCTCAAGCGCCGCAAGTTTCTCCTGATCGTTCATTTAATTATCCTTTTGGGGGTTAGATTGATTTGCCGGAGTCTCGTCGATGGCTCCTCCGCCGGGATGCTCGATTAGCTCGCAAAACTCAAGATCGCCCAATTCGCAGATGGCCGCGCCGAGCGAAAGGCCGGCGCCAAAGGCGGAAAGACATACCTTAAATTTTTCATGCAATAACCGCGCCCCGAGATTAAAGGCGATATTCAGCGGGATTGTAACGCAGGACGAGTTTCCAAAATTTTCCACAATATTGTTAAATAATTTATCCCGCGAAACCCCCAGAAGATCCGCGAGCTTTTCAAGCATGAACCGGTTGGGCTGATGAGTTAAATGCCAATCGATATCCGTCTCATTTAATCCCGCGTATTCATAAATATCATGGATAAGCGGCGGAACGGACTCCATGACGAATTGAAAGACCGCCGTTCCGTCCATATGCATATCGTTCAGGGATCGATAGTTGCCCATTTCGTCCATGACGACTTTCGCCGTTTCCGCGCTCGCGGGCAGACGGCATCCGCCAGCGGGCACAATCAGCGCCTCCCGGCGCGAGCCGTCGTCGCGAAACAGAAAATGGATCGCGTCTTCGGGCGAGCCTTTCTCGACGACTACTACGGCCGCGGCGTCGCCGCTCAAGGGATAGGTATTTCTATCCAGTTTGTTGGCGTAACATCCCGCGCCGTCCGTTGTAACAAGGGCGACTTCGCTAACCGCTCCCGAGGCGATCTGGCAGGAGGCGATATACAGACCGCTTATAAAGCCTATACAGTTCTCATAAAGATCGGCGCAATAAGTCTCCCTGGGCAAACCAAGCTGACCGTGAATGACCTTGCTATTGCCAGGGATCGGATGATCGGCCATCTGCGCGACTACGAGCAGACTCTCGAGCCTGTCTTTGGACAGATATCCCCGATGGAAAATATGATTGAGCGTATATGACGCGAGATCGCAGGGCGTGGTCGACGGATCCGTGATCCTGTGCTCGCGGAAACCCATGACACGACCAAGCCTGCGCGAACTCTTTTCCGGAAAAGGAAAATATTTTAACTCTTCCTCGAACTTGCAGACATGATCGGGCACAGTCGCGCAGACGCCTCTTATTCTTACTCCATACAAAGTCGCGCGCATGAATCCCTATCCGCGCGATTTTGAACTTTTTTCCACGAGAGCGGCTATGCTGTCCAGAGAAGAAAAATTCTCCGGCAGGATATCCAGCGCGGAAATGGAAACGTCGAAGGCGTCCTCCAGCTCGGCGACCAGGGTAACCACGTCGAAACTATCGAGATAGCCGCTCTCCACGAAGTCGGAGCCGTCCTCGAAATCGAATTCCGGCTGCAAGTCTTTCAATATATCAAGTATGCGGGCTTTATTGTCGTCCATTCTCTTTTCCTCCTAATCCTTCGGCTTTCTGTTTTTCCTCGAGCGCCGAAAGCGAATTTAAAAAATCTCTGGCGAAATCGGGATATTTTTCGACGGCCCAGTTTAGCAGGCGCGGCTCGTCTTCTTCCATCATCAGTTCGACAAAGTCCGCGAACACGCTGGAGGCCAGCGTGGAAAGCGGACGATGATAGCGTTTATTAAAATGATCGTCGACCGCCTGGTAAGTGGCAAGTTCGGGCATTCCCAGCTTTCGGCGGTGGTCGCGGCGCGAGACAAGGGTCTGCGCGTAAAGGGCGCCCGCATGGCGGCGATACGCCGACATGACTTCGGGAATAAAGCCTATTTTGCCCGTCTCCGCGTGCAGAAGGTGCCAGTACCAGTCGCCCGGGCACAAATCCGACCGAAACCAGGCGGGCAAGCCGTCGCGGAACCGCCAGCGATAGACTACGGAATTGGTTTGTATGAAATTCGTCTGCACAAGGTCGCTTAAAAAGATAGCCCCGCTTTTATGCCTCGGAAGCGTGTCCAGGGGCGGATAAATCGTCGGCTTTCGCCCATCCTCGAACACCGCCATCACTGGATGGAAACAGAGGGCATGATCGGGATTCTTCTCGAGAAAATCGACCTGTTTTCGCAATTTGTCCGGACTGGTAAAATAATCGTCTCCGTCGCAAAGGGCGGCGTAGCGAGTTCGGCAACGCGCGAAAAGCCCTCGCACATTTTCCTGGGAACGCCTATGCGAGAGCAGGACGGGACGGATAGTCGGATGACGGGCGGCGTATTCGGCCACAATTCGCGGCGTTCCGTCTTCGGAATGATGATCGAGGACTATATGCCTGACCGGGAAGTCGGTTCTCTGGGCGAGAACGCTGTCCATACATTGGGCGATATACTTCTCATGATTATAGGTCATTGTCAGGACAGTCAGCTCGACCGGCGGTTCCGGCTCGCCAATAACGCGATACCCGCCGCGCTCGTTCATAAAGGCTAAAATCGCCTTCTGATCGGGCGTCAATAATACTTCGTCATTAACCAGTCTCTCCCGAAGTCTTGTCCGGCTTTCCTTGTCGAGATTATCGAGGAATGTCGCGATCGCGTCACGTGGCAAAATTTCTGGCGATTGAACCGCTTCGCCGACTCGCAAATATTCTGGCGCGTCAAGCGCTCCAGTCTCGATATTTAATAGCCGTTCCAGTTCGCGCGCGGCGAATCCGGAGCTTTCGACGAATTTTTGTCTTAATGCCAGAGGCGAACAAATGTCCTCGGGCAATGTCGCGTCAGTCTTATTGAGAGCGTCGCGGATCGCTTCTGGATCGATATGAGGCCAGGAGTTGTCGCGAACTTCGGTCGCGGCTCGAAGCCTGCGCGAAAGATGGGAGCGGTAGGCCGAGTTCGCCATGGTCAAGGAAGGCGCGGCGGGAGCGGGCAAGCCAATTCTCATCGCGATCTCGTTCAGGATACGAACGTCGGGCGTTCCGACAGCGCTCGAGGCGAAGTTTGGAATTAATTTTACCGCGTTTTCGCCGTAACGCTCGCGCAAAGTCTCGATCAGGATGGGAATATCGAGCAGGCGGGACATATAGGTTTCCGCGTCGGCGTCGGCGACCTTCGCGCCAGGATGCCGATAAAATTGCTCGAAGAGCAGGATCGGGGAGCCGACAATGATCAGGCTTTCCAGTGTATGTTTAGCCTGATCAATTCTATTTAAAAATTGCGTATGAAAAAAATCATGCCAGGGTCGGGAGACGGCGTAAGTATGAATTACGACATCGCGACCCGCGTCAAGGTTCGAGGCGATTTTGTCCCATTGCGCGGCGATATTTGCGGGAAAAGGCAATTTATCCGTTCTGAACGCCCAGAGGTGGGCATGGGTCGGTTCGATCTCGCAAGCCAGGGAATTAAACGGCCCAAGCGCGACGGACGAATCCGGCGAAGGGCGAACGGCGCCGTTTAGAAACGAAGCCGTAAAATCCCGCGAGGGACTGAAGTCGTGAACGGTAATCAGCTTGCTCATCGATTCGCCGCGAAAAAGGAATAGACTATATTATATAAGGACGCGCCATTTAATATGAAAAATAATAAATAGGGGGAATATCCTGTCAAGGGACTGGCTGGAAAATTCGCCCAAAAAGACGCGGAAGTCGTTTTCGGCGGGATCGCGAGTCGTCGCGCGACGAGAGCGGCGCGGTCTAACTCTTCTTCCGCCCGATATCCAGTCCCAGTTTTCTTATTTTTTCATAAAGCGTCGCGCGGGAGATTTTCAGGGCGCGGGCGGTGGCCGCGACATTGCCCCGATTGGCATCGAGGGCCGACTGAATGAAGCGCGCTTCGGCGGAGGCGACGACTCCGGACAATTCTGCGGCTGGCTCGGTCTTTTCGGCTGTCATTGATGGCAATGTCTCGGGCGGGAAATCGGCTACGCGAATAAGATCCCCCTCGCGCATTGTGGCCGCGCGGGCGACGGCGTTGCGCAACTGCCTGGCGTTTCCGGGCCATTCGAAATTCAACATGGCCCTTTCCGTTTCCGGCGCGAAGGCGACAGACTCGAGGCCCAGCCTGTCGAGCGTGTGCCTGGCTATTGCGAGAATGTCGGTCGAACGCTCGCGGAGGGGAGGAATCTCAAGGGTAAAGGCGTTTATGCGGTAGAAAAGATCTTCGCGAAACGCGCCGTTTTTCAGCATGGCGGCGATATCGCGGTTCGTCGCCGCGATCAGCCGGAAATTCACGGCTCGCGGCTCCGAAGATCCCAGCTTTACCACAGTCCGGCTCTCGAGCACGCGCAGGAGCTTGACCTGAATCTCCGGCGGCATTTCGCCAATCTCGTCCAGAAATAGCGTGCCATTGTCCGCGAGTTCGATCTGACCCATTTTTCCTTCCTGACGCGCTCCGGAAAAAGCTCCCCGGGCGTAGCCGAAAAGCTCCGATTCAAACAAATCGCGGGGCACGGCCGCGCAATTGATGCAGACCAGCGGCCCGGACGCCCTGGGACTCTCCGCGTGGATAGCGTGCGCGAAAAGCTCTTTGCCGGCGCCGGTCGCGCCGAGGATAAGCACTGGCTCGTCGAGGCGGGCGTAACTCGCGGCCTGCCGTTTAGTCGCTCGCATCACGGGGCTGTCGCCTATTATGCTCGCGAAGGTGTGCTGCGGAGCGGCGCTCGCCTGAAAGCGCTTTTTATATTGGGACAGCTTGCGGCCTAACTGGTCGATTTTGGCCGACAGGCGCCGCAATTCTTCGGGATTATTGAAAAGAGCCTGGGAAATCATCCCGCAGACCGCGCCGCTCTTATCGCGAACGGGCAATCTGTTTACAATGACGACGCGGGAGCTGGAGGGAGCCAGCCGGCATAAATCGCCCATCTCCGCGACGCCGTTGCGCATGACTTCTTGCGCCCGAGAATCGGGGATGGATTTGGTAATGGGGTAGCCTATGATCTCTTCGGGATTTTTCTCAAGTAGTTGCGCGTAAGATGAGTTGACGAAACGGACTATGCCGTTTCGATCGCAAAACAGCGCGCCCATTGGCAGGCCGTCAAGAATAATCGCGGCTATGTCGCCGTCGAGCGCGTTTTCCCAGTCCATTCCGCTAGTCGTTTAGTAAAATTATCTTTTATCGAAGTTTTTCCAATTTCTCGACCGGAAGCCAGCCAAAGGGCGAGAGCCTTTCCGCGCGACCCTGTTACTGGATATTAATCCACATCGTCAAGCAAGGCAAACGCGGCCGGTGCGCCGACGCGGAGCGCGAATTGGCCATAGTCGAAGCCTAGCGCGGTCGCTCCGTTCGCCGTAGCCATCCGGAGCAGGGCGGCCAGGGGGAGATCGCGCTCACGGCGCAGATATTTTATCTCGTTTCTGACATCCAGATCAGGACAGGAGGTAAGGCCGTCCGTTCCCAGACAGAGCAGGACGTCGCTTACCATCAAGGCGTCGATGGGCGCCTGGCCTACTCCGATCGACGCGTTGGAACGGGGGCAAAGGCAGAGCGCCGTTCCGGTCTTTCCGAGCAGCGCGATGTCGTCCCTGGAAAGACGAACGCCGTGAATAGCGAGAGTTCCCGGCCCGAGCAGGGAAAGGGACTGGGCGTAAACGGCGGGACGCGAACGCGGCGGCGACCAGTCTTTCGGAAGAACGATATCTTTATAATAATCGTAAAGCTCGCCTTCGCCGTCCATTAATAGCCTGTCTTCCTCTTCGGACTCGGCGAGATGAATGGAAAAGGGCTCCTTGCGATCGCGACACCATTGGCGAACCGAGCGCAGGGCGTCGGGACTGGTGGAGTAGAGCGCGTGACCGCAGGGAACGGCGTTNTTTACGCGACTCGCTTCNTCNTTTCCGCGCGAGGGCCAGACGTCGGGGCCGTCCCGCCAGCCGAATTTTTCGCAGAAAAATNTCGCGCTTATTCCGGCTTCGTCNATTTCCCGGGCGATCGNNGACAAGGCGCCGGGAATCGTGGCGCCTATGTCGCCGACCAGGCNGACGCCTCCGTCCCTGAGTTCCCTTATGGCGGAGCGTAAGGCGTCGTGTCCTTCGAAGCGCGGAGATTTCAGGAGGAGCGGGACGAGACTTTTCAGCCAGACGGCGAAGCCTTTGCCAAATGTAAGTTTATTTTTTAGCCAGGAAAGTTGCAAATGCGTATGGGCGTTGACAAGAGGCGGGACGAGCCAGCCGGACTCGATATCGATCCGGGGAATATTCAGGGGGCGTTTCCTGGGGGTTATGTCCTCTATCAAGCCATTTTTTACATAGACGAATACGTCGCGTTTCAAGTTAAGGGGCTTCGAAAGCTCCGCGCCACGGGCCGCTTTCTCGCCGGCCATGGTCGCGAGTTTTCGCGCTCTTATTACATATTCGGGGGCGACCTGGCTTATCAAACGAGATCCCAGAGCATTTTCAGCGCGATCAGGATCAGGAAAAAGGCGAAAATCTTCTTGAGTCGCGCCGTGGGGAGGGCGTGCGAGAGCCGAACGCCGAGAGGCGCCGTGAAAATACTGGCCGCGGCTATGCCAAACAGGGCGTAGAGATTAATGTAGCCCAGACAGTACGAAGGCAGATCGGGAATATTCCAGCCGCTGACCACATAGCCGAGGGTTCCCGCTACCGCGATCGGGAAGCCAATGGCCGCGGACGTGCCGACCGCCGTGTGCATGGGAATATTGCAGTATGCCATGAAGGGCACGGAAAGGGAGCCGCCGCCAATGCCCACAAAGCTGGAGACGAGGCCGATGACCGCTCCGGCGACGCCTGTCCCGACGGTTCCTGGCATGTGGCGCGTTGGCTTCGGCTGGTATTTGGAGATCATTTTCGCGGCGATGAGGATCAGAAAACAGATGAAAAAGAGCTTGAGAAAAAGCGTGGGGAGATGAGAGGCGATTATTCCGCCAAAGAACGTGCCTATGAGGATGCCCGGGGTTATGTTCCTGAAAATATCCCACCTTACGGCGCCGCGTTTGTGTTGCGACCAGGCGCTGGAGACTGAGGTAAACATGATCGAGGCCAGGGACGTGCCGAGGGCCATGGGCATGAAATACTGCGAAGGTATATTTTGCATGGGAAAAGCGACAAGCAGCAAGGGCACAATGACCGTGCCGCCGCCAATGCCCAATAGACCGGCGAGAACGCCTACGACCGCGCCGCAACCCAGATAGATCGAAATGATTAGAAGCATCGCGCAAACCCCGCCCTGTCGTCTCGCGATAAAAGTCTGGCTCGGAGAATCTTTAGCCCAGACCGATCGCGGTTTTTAGTCCCGCAAGTTTGAATCGCTAAAAATTAATCCAGAGGCTTATTTCCGTCAACCGCCGCTTTACAGAGACGCGCTATTTTCATATCTTGTCGGCATGAAGCGAAAGCATTAAAAACGAAGCGCCGGATCCCGTTCCAACGGGATTTTTTTTTAAAATCCGGAGAATGCGATGACAGATAATCGGGGAAGCTGGCCGCATAAGGATTTGCTCGATGTTACGCAACTGACCGAGGATCAGATCGCGCGGATCCTCGATCTCGCGAACGGCTTTCAGGAGATTAATACGCGGCCTGTAAAAAAAGTCCCGACGCTCAAGGGCAGGACGGTCATGCTGTTCTTCGCCGAAAACAGCACGCGCACCAGAACCTCTTTCGACGTCGCGGCGAAGCGTCTCTCGGCCGACACTTTCTCCCTCTCCGCCGCCGGATCGAGCATCAACAAGGGCGAAAGTCTGAAAGACACCGGCCTTACCCTTGAAGCCATGAATCCGGACATTATCGTAATCCGCCATTCGGCTAGCGGCGCGGCGCAATATCTCGCCGAGAAGCTCGATTGCTCCATAGTGAACGCCGGAGACGGCTGGCACGCCCATCCCACGCAGGCGCTGCTCGATTGCTTCAGCCTGAACAAGGTCTGGAACGGCGATTTCAAGGGCCGCGAACTCCTTATCCTCGGCGACATAGCGCACAGCCGTGTGGCCAGATCCAATATACATTTATTAAACAAGCTCGGGGCGAAGTTGCGGATCTGCGCCCCGCGCACGCTCCTGCCCGCGGGAGTCGAGGACTGGCCGGTAGAAATTTACTCCGACCTCGATAAGGCCATGGAAGGCGTTGACGCGGCTATGAGCCTGCGCCTGCAGCTGGAAAGGCAACAGGCCGGTCTTTTGCCGGATTTGAGCGAATACGCCAGACGCTATTGCCTGACGCCGCGCCATCTGAAATTCGCCAAGCCGGACGTAAAAGTCCTGCATCCCGGGCCGATGAACAGGGGGCTCGAGATCTCGGACGAGGTTGCCGACGGCGACGCCTGTCTTGTCCTGGATCAGGTCGCGGCCGGCGTCGCGGTTCGGATGGCCATTTTATACCTTCTCGCGGGGAGAAACGAGGATCGAAATGTTGCTGATTGAAAACGTAGTCCATCTGGACGCCCCGGTCGACCTTCTGATTGACGGAGACAAGATAGTCTCCATGACTCCCGTCGGGCATTGCGAATATTCCGGCGACTGTCCCAGATTCTCCGGCGGCGGCCTGCTCCTCCATGTAATTGAAGCGGCGGATGAACTTCTTGTTGGTGCGCTCTAAGGCCGACTCCGGGTCGACGCCGTAGAGACGGCAGGCGTTGACTAACGAGAAGAGCAGGTCGCCGAA
>JAAUYY010000019.1 GCA_014804865.1 Desulfovibrio sp. | reverse complement strand
CTTCGATTATATCAAGAAGCTTCGCGCCGCCCTTGTTCTCGAGCGCCGCGCAAACCGCGACGGGAGCAAGCTCGCCCTTGAGAACGCCCATGCGCAGACCTTTTTTCAGATCTTCGGGAGAAAGGGAGCCTTCCTCGAGATATTTCTCCATTAGCTCTTCGTCGCTTTCGGCGATATTCTCAATAGACACGTCGCGCAAGAGCGTCAGCTCCTCGACCATGTCCGAGGGGATATCCATGGGCGCGAGGGAAAGATCGGCGCCGTAACGCCAGGCTTTGCCGGTGAGCGTGTCCGCGTAGCCTACAAATTCGCCATTTTCGCGAATGGGAATCTGCAGGGCGACAGTCTTGGCGCCCAGATTCGCCAGGCTGTCAAACGCCATTTGAAAATCGGCTCGATCCCTGTCGAGCTTATTAATTACGATAATCGCGGGCAAATTTTCCTTTTTGACCTGGGCCCAGAATTTTTTGGTAAGAGGGCGAGCGCCGTCCACCGCGTCGATTACAAAAACCGCGCTGTCGACGGCCTTGAGCAGATATTCGATGTCGCCCGTGAAATTGCCGTCGCCGGGAATGTCCACGAGGAAATGACGATTTTTGTTCCAGGAGTAAGTCGCGACGCCAGGCTGAATGGAGCCCCGGCGCCGAGCCTCTTCCGGCTCGTAATCAAGGGCGGTTGTGCCTTCCTCGATGGCTCCCATGCGGCTCAAGGCCTTGGCGTCAAAAAGGAGCATTTCGGCCAGGGAAGTCTTTCCGCAGCCGCCAGTCCCGACAAGGGCGTATGTGCGTTGCATTTCCAGGGGTTCCGCCATTCTACTCTCCTTCCGGCGTAGGCCAGGTTAAGTTTTATAAATCGCGACTTTAGCTGGCAAATTAGCGTTTAAAACAGGATATTGGGAATTAATTTAGCTTTTTTTTAAAAAAATGCAAACGCGAGCGTTATTTCGGGAACAATAGACGCTAAAAAGGACGCGTTTGACGCTAGCGAATATCAGTTTCGCGCTAGAGCGCCGAATCGCGCTTAATTTGCCCCGACGCGATTTCCCGCTCGCGCGGGACGCCTCGCCGACGAACCCGCGATAACGGGAGGAGAATTTCCCGCTTCCTATAAAATTATAAATTCGCGGCGTACCAGTCTCCGGCCCGGCGCAACCCCTCGCGAACGTCGATCTCGGGCGCGTAGCCCAGATTATTTCGCGCCGCGCTAATGTCGGCCAGGGAATGGCGCACGTCTCCGGGCCTGAAGNCGCGATAGACCGGCTCGNCTTTCGCCGCCTCTGGATTATGACGGGCGGCCTCGTCGCGCAACAACCGGAAAAGTTCATTTAGCGTAGTCCGCTCTCCGAAAGCGACATTGTAAACCTTGTTTCTCGCGTCTTCCGGCGCGAAGCTGGCGAGTATATTCGCCTGAACGACATTATCGATATAGCAGAAATCGCGGCTNGTTTCCCCGTCGCCGTTGATAAAGACGGTCTGGTTCTTCAGGAGAGCCGCTTCCCATTGCGGAATAACCGCGGCATAGGCGCCGAACGGATCCTGTCTCTGGCCAAAAACATTGAAATAACGCAAGCCTACGCAGGAAAATCCGTAACAGCGGGCGAAAACGTCCGCGTAAAGCTCGTCGACATATTTGGTTACCGCGTAGGGCGAGAGCGGCCTGCCTACGCGCTCCTCCACCTTGGGCAATTCGGGAGAATCGCCGTACGTCGAAGAAGAAGCCGCGTAAACAAAGCTTTTTACTTTGGCGTCGCGGGCGGCGACCAGCATTTTCAGAAAGCCGTCGATATTGCAACTATTGCTCAAAAGCGGATCCGCGATAGAACGGGGAACCGAGCCCAGGGCAGCCTCGTGCAGGACGTGATCCGCGCCCTCGCAAGCCTTTCGGCACGTATCGAGATCGCGAATGTCTCCCTCGATAAATTTAAATTTTTTCCACTTTTCGGAGCCTACGATGTCTCGAACCATTTCCAGATTNTTTTTGTAGCCGGTAAGGAAATTATCCAATCCTGTTACGCTCTGCCCCGCCTCCAGAAGCCATTGNAGAAGATTGGAGCCGATAAAACCCGCGACTCCGGTTACCAGCCACACTGACGGGGCGGCTTTCNCCTCCTCCAGAAGGGCGCCAATTTTCGCGCTCATGACGATCCTCTTTTTTATAACGTTTATTTTTATGGCAAATCTCGCCCTAAACGCCGCCGCGGCGAAGAGCGACGCCTTTATAAAGGCGGGGAAATTTATTTCGCTCCCCTTNGCCAGAGCGAGCGCGCCGCCAGCCTCCGAGGCGCTCCGTCGCCGCGTATAATTTTATCTCCAATCTCCCCTTCTGGCAAATTTAGACTCTTGACGAGGGACGCAAAACGCGCTTTAATTCTCAAGCTTCTCCAACCTNTAACTAAAAGAGGAAGTTATGAAATCAGTAAAAGGCACGCAAACCGAAAAAAATATTCTTACGGCTTTCTCCGGCGAATCCCAGGCCAGAAACCGCTACACATTCTTTGGAAGCAAGGCCGAAAAGGACGGTTTCGTTTTCGTCCGCGACATTTTCCTTGAGACCGCGTGGAACGAGGAAGCGCACGCCAAGACCCTGTTCAAATTTCTCGAGGGCGGNTTGGTCGAGATCTCCGGCGCGTTTCCCGCCGGCGTTATCGCCGACACTCATTCCAACCTCATCGAGGCCGCCGCGGGCGAACACGAGGAATACTCCGATATGTATCCCAAGTTCGCCCAAATCGCCCAGCAAGAAGGCTTCCCCGAAGTCGCCGCGCGTATGAACAACATCGCCATAGCCGAAAAGCTTCACGAGACCCGCTATCTCGAACTCGCGCGCATGATCAAGGAAGACACAATGTTCAATAACGACACGCCCTGCGAATGGCGTTGCCTGCGTTGCAGTTGCGTCGTAACCGGAAAGTCCGCTCCGAAAGTCTGTCCCGCCTGCGGCCATCCGCAATCNTACTTCGTGCGCAAGGATATGCTCTTTTAATTGATCGACGCGTAAAATCATTCGGGGCCGGTTCTTTATGGGCCGGCCTTCGCATTTAATTCTTTAGCGCGCGGGCGTCCCGCGCGGCATAAACAGGCAAGTTTTTGCCCTAAATTTTATTGGCTTGATCAGCGTTTGCNAGTAAGTTTGACGATCATGAACAACAAAAACGACGCGGAGAAAATAGTCGGCGCCAATGACGCGGTTCTTTTCGATTACTCGCGGGCGGCCAGGGCGGGTTTGCCCGAAGCNGTTTTTTCCGAGGGAAAACCNNCGAGCGTTCTTATAGATCTGCTCGATAAGTTCTCGTCCGGCAAGCCTCCGATTCTCTTTACCAGACTAGACGAAGAGAGGGCGAAACTGCTTCCCCCCGCTATCATGAGCGCCTACGACTATGATCCTGTGTCTCGAACGGCGTTCGCCGCCAAGTTGCCCCCGCGCGCGGGCTCGGTCGCCATTGTCTCCGCCGGCTCGGCGGACGCGCCCGTCGCCCGGGAATGCGCCCGCACTCTGGAATATCTCGGCTTGCGTTATTCGCTCTTCGANGATCGGGGAGTGGCCGGGCTCTGGCGTCTAGTCCAGGCTTTGCCCGAGATCAACGCCCATGATGTCGTGATCGTCGTGGCGGGCATGGAGGGCGCGCTCGCCAGCGTGGTCGGCGGCCTTTCCCCAAAGCCGATCTTCGCCGTGCCGACTTCCGTAGGCTATGGCGCGGGCGAGAAAGGCGAAGCGGCCCTGCGCGGGATGCTGTCCAGTTGCGCCCCCGGCGTGGCCGTCATGAATATCGATAACGGCTACGGAGCCGCGTGCGCCGCGGCTCGCGTCGCGGGAATCCTATGAGCGAAAATACAGATCAGATATTGACCATTCGCAGTCATTCCGGCATGAGCGGCGATATGCTCCTGACCGGACTAGCCGTATTGAATATGCTATCCGACGGCGTCAGGCCCGACAGCGAAGAAGGCGACGCGCTAATGGGGGAAGTATGCCGAAAAATCCTGCCCGATCTGGCCGGAACGGTAAAGATACGCGCGCGAGCGGCCAACGGAATTCTGGGCTGGCATGCCGAGATCGATCTGCCGCATGAACGCGAACATCGACATCTGGCCGATATTCTGAAAATTATCGACGACTCCCAAATGGCCGAGGCGCCTCGCGCTTGGGCCAGAGCCGCTTTCGATCTACTCGCCGAAGCCGAAGCGGCCGCGCATGGAGTCGATATCTCCGAAGTTCATTTCCACGAAGTGGGCGCGCTGGACAGCGTTCTCGACGTCTGCGCGGTATGCGAGCTCTTCGCGCGACTTAATCCTTTGGCCAGCGTATGCGGCCCGCTTCCGTTAGCCGACGGCGGAGTGAGCTGCGCCCACGGCGTTTTGCCAGCGCCCGCGCCAGCCGTTCTGCGTCTGCTTTCGGGCTTGCCGGTAAAAGCTTTCGAAGGCTCGCCCGAAGCTGGAGAGCTCATAACGCCCACAGCCGCCGCGCTCCTCCACTCCCTCCCGGTAAAATTTGGAGGCTGGCCAACAATGCGAGTTCGCCTGACTTGCCTGGCCTATGGAAGCAAATATTTTCCTGACGCGCCAAACGGGCTAATCTTCGCGCTAGGCGAGCCTCTCGCCTAAATCGCGACTTGTTTAGGCTCTTCGAAAAGCCGCCAGCCTAACCTTTTTTTGTCCGTCGATGCCAAATCGCGCTTAAATTCGCCCCGCGGAAAGCGATTTCCCATTTTAACGGGCGTCGCGGGACAAACCCGATATAGCGAGAGCAACTTCGTATAAGGAGCGCTTTAAAATAAAGAAGGCCGGAGAGCTTCGCTCCGGCCTTCGGCGCGCTTGGCGTCTATTTCAACTTAAATTTGAACTCGGGTATGTTTCCGAAGAAACTGACCGATCCGGAAATAGTTTGTCCAGGTTTGGAGAAAAAGCCGACAAGGGCTTCCTGGGCCCCCGGAACAAATAACGACAACATGGCCAGCTGAGCTCTCTGTTGTTGCGTTATATATTTGAACGCTCCCGTTTCCTTCAATACAAACTTAATGCTTTCGGGCTGATCCGTCTTTATATCGCCTCTTAATTCCGCCTCCAAATCAAAAAGATCCTTTAGAGTCAGGGCCGCTTTCGCGTTTAACACGGATCCTTCAAGCTGGCCGTCGCCGGAGAGGGAGCCTTCCACCACGGCGGGGGCGTTGGGTATGTCCAGGCTCGCGAAGAAAGCCCCGGGGATTGAAACGTCGTCGAGCGCGAAGCTAAATTTTGGCGCCTTAAAATCCGCCGAGGCTTTTCCAATTTTAGCGTTAATTTGCGGCGCGATTATATTATCGAGACGCAGTCCTTCGATCGCTATCTTGCCGGGGTTATTGTCGGGATCATCAGGGATAAATAGCTTGCCGATGGATATGGAGCCAATATTAACTGCGTATCCTCTTTGCGGAGTTATGACCAGATTCTTGATTTCGCCGTCTTCGCAGCCGCGCGGGTCAATATTTTTGGCTTTCGCGCTCGCGAATGTTGACGCGCCATTCGACGTTTTAATTGAAATATCCTCGCCTTCATAGGCGCCCAGGGTATAGCGCGGCGTCGACGAAAAATTATGTTTCGCGTACGCTTTTTCAAATCCGCCTGAAAAAAACCATTCGACCGCCGTCTTATAATCTCCGCCCGGATTTTTAAACACTTCTCTTTTGGAGGAATAGAACGAAGAGCTAAAATTCTCTACTATAGTCTCGTCGCCTTCGACTGTCACGCGCTCTATCATCCCTTGCTTGCCGTATCCAGTGAAACTGATATTGTTATAAACAGTCTTGTCCCGGCTTCGCTCGACCGTGGTCGGGGCGAAAGTGATCTTGCCCCAGACTATCGGCGCCGGATTTTTGTCTATCTCCGGTCCCCCGCAGGCGAAAAGCGCAAAGCAAAGCGCGAAGATCGCGGCCAATGATCGAACCATGCGAATCCCCTTTAAATTTTAAATTTCAAGCGGTTAAACTCCGCTCCAACTCGATATAATAAATATTCGCGCGCGAAAATAATAATATTTGAATCTCGCGTCAACGAAGTATAAGGCCTGGGCAAGCGGAGGGATAGTCGCGTCTTTTGCTCAACGAGCGCCTAAGGTCTAGCGTCGGCGTAAAGGATCGTATCGGTAAAGCCGGGCGAGGAATGGGCGCAGGTCATGGCGTAATCTTCGGAAAGATCGCGAACATATAGTGGAATTTCGTAAAGATCTCTAGGCTTGTGATAAAGGCAGACAATCAGTTTGGGTTTGTCTCGCGATATCGTCGACCGACCGCCTTTAAGCGCGGCCAGCTCCGCGCCTTCGATATCGAGTTTTACGCAATCGACTTTTCCGAGGTTTTCCTTTTCCGCGAAGCTATCGAGACTCGCGAGCCGACAAGTTTCAGTCTCCGCGCCGACGCTCGCGCCTAGATGCGAAGAATCGCGCAAAGAAGAAAAAACAGCCTCTCCGTCCTTGTCAGCCAAGCCTGCCTGATGGAGATGGTAATTGCCATAGGCGGACAGCGTCGCCGCGGCTTTTTCCGCCATCCAGGCTATTGGTTCGAATCCGTGGATCAGACCTTCGGGGCCAACCGCTTTGGCGAATTTCTCCTGGGCCCAGACCATATCGGACACTCCGCCATCGATCATGAGATCGCCAGCCTCCGGGCGAACCAGCGGATGCTCGTATTCCAGATGAGACGCTATGGGCAAATACCCGGGATCGCCTGTCACAATGGTCATTACGCGCGAGGCGAAGGTATGTCTTCCGATCGCGTCGCCCATAAGTCCGTAGGCTTCTTCCAGAAGCGGCGCGTTTTTATCGTAAAAATCCGGAATTGGTTTTCTTTTCCGCAAGGGTTCGTCCAGATCTCCAGAGAGCAGGGATTTGCTTCCGGCGACGCTCGCCGAGTTCGCGCTAGACGCCTGGACGATATAAGCTCGGGGATGTACGAAAACTCGCTCTTCGCTCGGTCGCGTCCCAAGTCCATTAAGCCCCGCCACAATTTCCGGCGTCCCGCGCGATGGAGGAAAACGTATTTCTACCGGCGTATCGGCGGGAAGATCCGGAATTTGGATATGACCGATTCGCAAATTCGGTCGCTCTTTCAGCCATTCGGGGAGACGGCGCAAATCCGCCAGACTGATTACCAGCTCGAGAGGCTTTTCGCCCGCGGGCTCGCCGACTTCGCGAGCCATAGACAAGGCGCCCATATGTTCCGCAAGATTCATTTTTTCTTCCTGATAACTGTCTCCCAGGCCGCATCGCGATTTTCGTTCGCGGCCAGATCGATGCCTTCGCGGGACAGCCTGATTTTGTTGCCTTGAAGGTCAATTCTCTTTTCCGGCTCGAGAGGAGTCGGCTTCGTCTCTTCCACATCTCTCGGGCAACGGAGCATGACGTTTCTGGCGCTTACGGAAAGACGCAGGGAATCGACTATCGGAGCGGGATCGATCTTCTCCGCTTCCCGGGCAATTTCGGGCGGTTCGTTCTCCGCGCCGTCAACGGAGGCGAGCAAGGCCGCGAAGTCGAGCCCGCGTCTTTCAGTCACGCTTTTCTCTCGCCATTTCTAGCTCGAAGGACTTTCGGAAGCTTTCAGCGTCGCAAGCAGGGGGCATAATTTTTCCTCAAGGATTTGGGAGCTTTCCTTGAATATCCCGGCTAGAGCGATAAATCAAGTCATAGCGCGAAGCGAATCGAGAATTGCGCGAAAAAACGCGATCTCATTATAAGCGCTAAATTCCCGCCCAAAGGCTCGCGACTCCGCGCGGATCATTTCAGGCTGATTATAAATGAACAGCCTTCGCCAATTAGCGGACAAACGTTT
This sequence comes from Desulfovibrio sp., assembly GCA_014804865.1. The sequence continues at coordinate 1,494 of JAAUYY010000019.1, read as the reverse complement.
TAGAATTAGAAACCCCGGGTAATCGACGGACTTTTCCTCGCCGCCCTCGGCTATCCAAATCGGCTTGCCGGAGTCGTCGGTCGCGATTTTTTATGATCATCGAGTTTATAGGCATAACTTGCAATCTCATCCGCGCCAGCTGGCGCGATCTGCAAGGCGCGAAGCTTCGCGCGATTGTTCGCGGATAGCATAACCCGGGCTGGCGAGTGGAAAACAAGGGGTTTCCGCAAGGTTTTTAGGTGAAAAGGGAATTTAGACGCGGGCGAGAGGAGCCTCCAATATAATTGGCTACTTCGCTTCTTTCGCTTGAAAAGTCGCCCGTAGTATGGCTTTATGGGAATTGGAGGCGATATGGCGACGAGGACTTTTGACGCGCTCGCGTACTTTGAAAAACTGAAGGCGGCGGGCGTTCCCGAAGAACAAGCAAAAGTTCAGGCGAACGCGTTGAAAGACGCGTTTGACGACCGCGTCGTAACGCGGGATTATCTTGACGCCAGATTGAGCGAACTTGAATTACGTCTTTCGGAAAGAATAGAGACCGGCAGCATGAGACGCTAAAATGGCTTATCGGCTTGCTTTTGACGCAATCGGCGTTGCTTGTGGCCGTGTTCGCGTATGTGAAATGAGGAGAGACGACGATCGCGGGACGCTAAAACGAAAATCCCCGCCGGAGCGGGGAAAGGGTTCGCCGCGCGTCGCTTCCGTCAAGTAAAAATTCCGTTTGACTTTCGCGCGGCGCCGACAAGGATCTTGCTATCTTTCGTAATTATGTCTATTTGAAGACTGGAGGGAGCAATGACAACTACTTTTGACACACTTGCCTACAGCAAAATCCTCCAACGCGGAGGCAATGGCAAAAGCGCAGAAAGCGGCCTTCGATGAAATGCTCGCGGTAAAGGAAATCGCTACCCAAGCCGACATTCTGCGGCTAGAAAATAAGATTGAGAACAACAAGCATGAAATCTTGAAATGGATGATCAGCGCTATGGTCGCCCAGACAGAGTTGCTAATTGCCATCTTTGCGTTTCTCAAATAATTCTTGACTTCCCCACGCGTCTAGTCTTTCTTGCTTTCTACGGAGCCTCGAAAACTCCTAGTACGAAGGTCGCCAGTTCCTTAAAATGGCTTTTTTTGCGCCTAATTTTCGCGTTTATAGCGCGTTTATTGGAGGCCGGGAGTGCGGTAGCGGCAACGCCCGCGGCTGTTTCTTGGATAGTTTCGAGCTCCACGCCTTTTTTGTGTCCAATGGTGGACATAAATCGATATCCCTAGAGAGACTTACAATGGAGATGGCGTTGACGTTCAATCAGGTTAAGTTTGACCTGATCGATAGGGGAAATCGCCCTTGGGTAAGGTCTCCGCAAATTGCGGAAGCCTTGGGATATGGGCAAAATAATCGCATCAACGATCTTTATAGCCATCACGCCTACTAGTTCAACGACTCCATGACCGCGCTTATCAAATTACCTACTGAAGGAGGAGCGGAGGAAACGC
>JAAUYY010000018.1 GCA_014804865.1 Desulfovibrio sp. | reverse complement strand
TGCCCGCGTTAAGCCACGAGCCGCTGGCCATTGGCGCGGCGAAGTCTTCGGGAGCGAAAGTCGCCGCGGCCAGTTTTTCAAATTCGTTGGGAGACGCGCGACCTTCGGCGAGCATGACGCGCCGAGCCTCTCTCGAAACGATCAGGAAAATCTCGAGCCCCGTTCCTGAGAGGAAGTTTAGAGCGTCCCGGGCGAGGGGCATTCCGCTCGCGCCGCTAATGGCAAAAACTATTCTCGCGTTCATACTGGCATTAAATCCGCGTTCGCTTCGGCGGTCGACCGAGCGTTTCCCCCTCCTCCCCCTAAAATACAGCGCTTTTATTAAAAGAAAAACCCCGCCGAAGCGGGGTCGTAGCGGGCCCGAAGACCCTATTTATTAGTTCTAGTCGCCGGATACCTGACCTACGAGTTGCAACTGCACGTCCTGGGGTATTTCCGACTGGGAAATTACCGGCACGCCCGGGATCAACTTGTAAACCAGTTGCGAGAGGTGCGCTCTCATTGATGGGTGGGACAGCAAGACCGGCTGCCCGTCCGTGCCGACGGCCTTTTCTATGACCTGATTTATATTCTTCGCCAGCTTCTGCGCGTTCGCGGGATTGATGGCGAGGTAAGGCGTTCCGTTTTCCGTATGTCTGATCGCTTCCTGGATCATGCGCTCCGCGTTGCCGTTCAGGGTGAGCACGGGCAACACGCCCTGGCTGTCAAGATACGGACGGACAATGGAGCGGCCCAGTCTTTCGCGGACGGATTCGGCGAGCAGTTCCGGAGATTTTACGGCCTGCCCATAGTCGCCGAGAGTTTCCACAATGGTCTGCATATCGCGGATGCTGACATTTTCGCGAACAAGCAACTGCAATACTTTCTGCACGGAACCCAGGGACAGCGTGCCGGGCACGAGATCTTCCACGGCCTTGGGCGAATGCTTCGCCAGCGTGTCCAGCAAGCCCTGCACGGCCTGCTTGTCCAGGAACTCGGCGAGGTAATGCTTGAATACTTCGGTCAAGTGCGTCGCGATTACAGTGGCGGGATCCACGACCGTGTAACCGGCGAGCATGGCTTCTTCGCGCTGGCTTTCGGGTATCCAGAGAGCGGGCAGGTTGAAGGCGGGCTCTCTCGTCTCGATGCCTTCGATGCGGGTGGTTACGTTGCCCGGATCCATGGCGAGGAAGTGATCCACAAGTATCTCGGCGGAGGCGACCTGGTTGCCCTTGATCAACAGGGCGTACTGACCGGCCTTGAGTTGCAGATTGTCGCGCAAATGCAGGGACGGAAGCACGACGCCCATATCAAGGACAAATTGCCGACGGATGGAGCGGATGCGCGCCAAAATATTGCCGCTCTGCTCTTCGTCCACAAGGGGAATAAGACCGTAGCCAACTTCGAGCTCGAGGGTGTCCAGAGGCAGGAGAGCCTGAACTTCCTCGGGAGTCTCCGGAGCGGCTTGAGCCTTGCCGGACGCTTTGCCCTTGTCCTGTTCCTTGCCCTCTTCGCCGTTGGTCGCCGAAAATTTGGAGGCGAGATAGACGAGCGCGGCCAATACGAGGAACGGTATGGCGGGAAGACCGGGTACAATGGCGAATATAACCAGCACGGCGGAAACCATGCGCAGAGCCTGACCGTTGAAGGTAAGCTGGGCCAGAAACTCTTCGCCCATCTTCGCTTCGGAAGCGGCGCGAGAAACGAGAAGACCGGTGGACGTGGAAACTATGATCGAGGGAATGGTGGAGACCAGACCGTCGCCTATGGTCAACAGGGAATAGGTAGTTACGGCGGTGTCCCAATCCATATCCTTCTGNACCATGCCGATGATGATGCCGCCGATTATATTTACCATCGTTATCATCATGCCGGCGTTTACGTCGCCNGAAACGAACTTACAAGCGCCGTCCATGGCTCCGTAAAAGTCGGCTTCCTTGCGCAGGGCCTGACGACGGTCATTGGCTTCGTTTTCGTCGATTAATCCGGCGTTCAGGTCGGCTTCTATGGCCATCTGCTTGCCGGGCATGGCGTCGAGCGTAAATCTGGCCGCCACTTCCGCGATGCGGGTCGTGCCGGCCGTGATAACGACTTTATTGAGAATAAACATGATCATGAAGATAACGCCGCCCACAACGAAACTTCCGCCGACGACGAACTCGCCGAAGGAACGNATTACGCTGCCGGCCGCCTCGACGCCCTGATCGCCGTTGAGCAGGATGAGTCTGGTCGAGGCCACGTTCAAAGCTAATCTGAGCAGGGTCGTGATAAGCAAAAGGGATGGGAAGATCGTGAACTCGAGCGGCGAGTTCATGAACATGGTCATTACGAGAATAAGGAGAGAAATGGATATGCTCACGCAAAGCATGATATCCATGAAAAAGGTCGGCAACGGAACGAGCATGACGAAAAGGATGACCACCACGCCGATGGCCAGCCCGAGTTCGCCGTTCTTCGAGAACCGATTGTAATCAAATTTAGGTAATCCTGCCATTTTCTTGACACCTCTTTATTTCCAGTCAGATTAGGCGCGACGCGATCCAGGCCGTAATTTCCAGATACTTGCGAGCAGCGTGGCCACCGCCTTGTACAATTCCTCTGGAATCATGTCGCCTACTTCTACTGCTTTATACAAAGCTCGTGCCAAAGGCACATTTTCGCGGATGGGAACATTATGCTCCCGCGCGACTTCCTTGATTTTCTCGGCTAGATGCTCGGCGCCCTTCGCCACGACCAAAGGCGCGGGAAACTCCTGGGAATTATAGCGCAAGGCCACGGCGATATGCTTCGGGTTCGTAACTACGACGTCCGCCTGCGGAACGGACTGGAGCATACGCTTGCTCATGACTTCCATCATCTTTTGGCGCTGTTTGCTCTTGATTACGGGATCGCCTTCGGCGTTCTTGCGCTCGTCCTTTACTTCGTCCTTGGTCATTTTCATGTTTTCCCTGTACGCGAAGCGGGACTGCCAAACGTCGAACGCCGTGATCACGAGGATTGGAATCATGGCGTAGGAGGCCAGGGTGAAGGCCATATCAAGCATATAGGAGGCCACGCCCTCGGCGGTCGCGTTGTACATGGGAAGGAAATTTTCATGCTCGCGCCAGATGAGAATGGCGGGTATGACGCCTAGAACTATCGAAAAAAGCAGACTCTTCAACGTCCGCAAAATCGTCTGCGGCGAGAGAATCATCTGCTTGAGGCCTTTTATTATATTAAAGCGCTGGAATTTGGGCTTAAAAACCTTCGTGGTCCAGAGCTTGCCCACCTGAATCCTCTGCGCGAGAAAGGCGAGAAACCCCAGAAAGAGAATGATCGGCATGATGATTTTCGCCAGCTCGATCGACATATCGATGCTAAGCGCGTAAACATTCTCCGGAGTAGTCTCAAATTCCCATGAATGGCTTAAAAATCTGCGGAAAATGCTCTGTATATTTTCTTTCATCGGCCCGATCCACAGGTAAAGGGCCGTCATGCCTCCGATCAGGCTGACCGCTTTGCCCAGCTCCTGCGATTTCGGGACGTTGCCCTCTTCCCGCTGTTTTCTTTTGCGTTTTGGAGTGGCTTCTTCTGTTTTACTTGGATCAGGGTTTTTACCAAACATCTTTTCGCCGTATTAGTTTGATCGTCGCCGAGCGACGAAAATCAATTGTATTCTAAAATTTAAACCATGGTATGCAATCAATATGCCATACTGACAAAAGTTTCAGCCGAAACAAGGGCGGAAGACGGGACGAATAGCCTATGCTTTCTGGAACGACAGGCTTCGCGAAGGCGATTGAAAAAGGCGGCGACGAGCGGCTCCAGCGGGAACAATTGCATTTTGACGAGTTTAAATGTAGTTGGTTTAACAATTAATTAATAACATTTAACCGCGGGCGGAATCGCATGGCTATTTACGTGTCCGGCTCATTGGCTTTCGACAGGATCATGACCTTTCAGGGCAACTTCAAGGATCATCTGCTTCCCGACAAACTGCATATGCTCAATGTGAGCTTCATGGTCGATAGCATGGCCGAAAGACAGGGCGGATGCGCCGGCAATATCGCCTATTCCCTGGCTCTGCTTGGCGAGAAGCCGATTATCGTCTCCTCGGCGGGACGCGACTTCGAGGCGTATGGGAAAAATCTCGCTGCCCTGGGCCTGTCTCTGGAGGGCATAGCCAGACATGAGGACATCTTCACCGCGCTTTGCTATATAACGACCGATCTCAACAGCAATCAGATAACCGGATTTTACCCGGGCGCGATGAGCTTGCCCGCCGAATACGATTTCCCCTTTCTTAATCCGGAAAAGGACTTCGCCATAGTCTNGCCCGGCAACGTTTCCGATATGCGCGCTTTGCCCAAATTTTTCAGGGAACAGGGCGTCCCCTATATTTTTGATCCGGGCCAGCAGATCCCGGTGCTCTCGCCCGACGATCTTCGGGACGCCATCGCTGGCGCCTTCGCCCTTGTCGCCAACGATTACGAAGTCAACATGATCTGCAAGGCGACCGGAATGAGCGAGGACGAGCTTCTGGGGAGAACGCTCTGGCTTGTTACAACCCTTGGCGCGGCGGGCGTCCGCGTAAGGGGAGTCGATGGAACCGATATTGTCCTGCCTTCCGTTCCCGTAGCCTCGATAGCTGATCCGACGGGCGCGGGAGACGCCCAGAGAGCGGGGCTTATAAAGGGCCTCGCGGCCGGTCTTTCCATGCCCGAAGCGGCTCGGCTGGGCGCGGTGTCCGCCAGTTTCGCCATCGAAAAGCTTGGCACGCAAGAGCACGCCTATACGCCNGCCGAGTTTATCGAAAGGTACGAAAANAATTTCGGCGCCATACCCGTAAAACTTTAATCGCCATGCCCTATATCCTGCTCATGGTTTTCGCCGGTTGCCTGATCGCCATGCAATCNCCCATAAACGCCGCGTTAAGCCGNNCGACTGGNGGNCTCGAAGCGAGCCTCGTTTCCTTCGCCGTCGGCGCGGCGACGCTNGGCGCGGCGACNCTNCTCTTTGGAGGCGGCCATATAGCGAAGGCCTTNCANGCGCCTCTCTGGCAATGGAGCGGNGGCCTCCTCGGCGCGATTCTCGTGTTTGTCTCGCTAATTTCCGTGCCTCGCATCGGCGCATTAAACACTGGCGTAGCGATGATTCTCGGCAATCTTTTCATGGCTACCCTCCTCGATAATTTCGGATGTTTCGGCCTCCCCGTGATCCGGCTTTCCCTATCTCGCGTTTTCGGACTCGGACTGATCCTGGGCGGCCTTTATTTTGTATTCCGGCGTTAATTCCTCGCGGACTTAACCGTCCGCTTTCGCTCAATAAACCATCGTCCTNNCGCGATCGGAAATCAGGAATCATGGAAGAAAATTCGTTTGAAAAAGTAAAACAGAAGCTTGTCGATGCGGAGAAGCTGGCCGATCGGCATTTTGAAGCGGCGGAGAGCGCGATAAAAGCCCTGGCTTCCCTGGATAACAATCTGGCCGCCGAAGGCGAAAAACGAACTCGCGAGCTTGCCCAGTCTCGCGACGAGCTTACGCGCGAATTAAAAAATCCGACTATCCGGATCGCGGCCATAGGCACGACATCGAGCGCGAAGAGCTCCCTGCTTAACTTCCTCTGCGGCGCGGAGCTACTGCCTACGGACGTTCAGGAAAAAAGCGCGGGAGTAACCCGGGTTCGCGACGCGGAAAAACCCGGCTTATTCATTGAGTCCACCGCGGAAGCCGTCTGGGAGACCGGAAAAATCGAGGTCGATTCGCCAGAGGCGATTCGCGCTCGCCTGGAAGAAGTCATGGACGCCTACAGGAAGCAATCTCGCGACAATCCCGATATCGAGGCGCCGGAATTCGTCGTCGAATATCCTATCGAAGCCCGCGTTTTGCTCGACGCGCCAAAAGATTTCGGTCTCGAGTTGCTCGATCTGCCCGGACTCAAATATACCGGCGANGAACGCAATCGCAGGGTGATGGCCGAATGTCGGGATTCTCTCTGTCTGGTTACCTTTGGCGCGCACGAGACGGATCCATTAAAGCAGGAGGCCTTGCTCGACGCCGCGATGGAGCAGATCGAGCTAATAGACGCCCCGCTGGAGCGAATGTTCTTCGTCGCCACAAAAATAGACGAATTNTTGCTCAAGACGCCGGACGGATGGCCTCGCAACGAACGAAATTACCTCGCGGAGCGACTCGACGCCATNAAGGAGNGNGTGGGCGAAAGATACGGCAAGGATAAAGCCGACGCGATAAATCTTNCGCGAATCTCTCCCCTGCCCGCCCTTCTGTCCCTGAAGCTTTTCGACGAAGNCGAAGCGCGCAAGGCCTGGAAAAGGATCGACGCCGGTTTCAGGGGATTGATCACGCAGGGACGAGGCGGCGATCCCTACGACGGCGTGGATCTTGATTTGATGGGCAAGTTCGCNGANTGGAGCGAGGCTGAAAAACGCGAAGTATTTAACCAGCTATGCGAGACTACGGGCTCGGTCGCNTTCCTCGACGCTCTCAAGGGTCGGCTCGCGGGAAACTTGCCCGCCATCCTGTTGCCGCCGCCATACGCGAAATACGCCGAGGGAGCGGAAGAAACCGGAGAATGGCTAAAAAGGGGCATCGACGCCGCGAGGCTTCATATACGGGGAGACGCGGAGCGCTATGTCGTCGAGTTGGAAAAGATGGCGAAAGAGCAGGAAGCGATTCAGAAGACAGCCGCCGCGGCGCTGGAGTCATTCGCCCGAGACTGGCTTACCCTGGTGATCAGAAGCGCCTTTTACGGCGACAACGACAAGGAAGGCTGGGCNTTGCTCTGGAAGAGATTTCCCAATTTNAATTCGCCGCTCCTGCTCGATTCGGAAAATTGGGGAATTAATATTGAAAAGGCTTTTTTGAAGCCAATCGCTTGCTCGCGGGACGCGATTCTCGGGGGCAAACCTCTGCCCGACAGTTTGCCCGAACGCAAAAAGCTTGAAGCGGCCCTGCGCGACCTGATTAAACATGGCTATACGCGTCGCGTATGCATCGAAGGCATGGACGGAGTCGCCAACGACGCGGCGATGAAGTCCCTTCCTATAGTATTCGATAACTTTACGCGGCTATGCGAAGAGATCGCCGATCGCAATTACAAACTCGCTACGGAGGTCATGCTCGATCGCATTCTCNCCTGTCTGGATCAGATTCAGTCCGATTTTATTAANTATCTGAACGAACTGAACGAAAANCTNCCCAGGGAATTGCGGGGCGCGGCGAGAATTACGGCGAAGGGTTTGCGGGAGTTCACCGAATATCAGCTCGCTCCCGCGTCCGTCATNCGTTCGAGAACGCGAAAGTGGGAAAAATTCGTAAATGTGAGTCGCGAGGTAAGCAATCTCACNGGCAACTTTATCACNAANATCTGGCGCCGCATAACGGGCAACGCCACCAGAATTATCCAGGAAAGAAAGGTCGANGTGATCGTAAAGCTTCCGTCGATAAAGACAATCGAAGTCGATTTCATGAGCGCGTTCCGGGAGCTGATCCCCGAAAGACTGGGGGTNATCGAGACGGCGATCATGGAAAAAGTGGACGANTTTTCGCAAAATATTACAGCCTACAGGACGAGCNTATACGACGCCTTTCGCGCGAATCTCGAAAGACTCTCGAACGAGAAGATGGAAAACGCGCGCGAAGCGGANCGGAAACTGGATCAGGCCGCGGAAAAACGGGAGAGCGCGGAAGCCGATCTGCGCGAAATCAGAAATTCTTATTCCTCCGAGGGGATGTGATCGATATGGAAAAGTGGAAAGAAATATGCGGACGCGAAGCGGGCAGACTCNGGGAANCGCGCGAACTTGGCAAACATGTCGACGCTCTCGTTAACCATGGGGAAGTCAAGGCGTGGCTGGNCGACNATGATCTCTNNGGACTCTCGGCCACCGAAAAGAAAATCGATAGCAANTTGAGACGCCTGGAGAAGGGAGAATTTCATATAGCCGTCGTAGGCCTCGAGAAGGCGGGCAAATCGTCTTTCATTAACGCCTGGATTGGCGAAGATCTTTTGCCGAACAAACAGAAACGTTGCACGTTNACGACTACNCGNCTTCATTCGGTCATGAGCGAGGACGAGCAGAGACTGGAGATAAAGACAAAAACTACCGAAGACTTCGAAAAAGATATCCGGGATCTCGAAAAGCTCGCGAAATCTGAAAACGACGACGTAGCCTCAAAGGCCAAGGCCGATCTGGCCCTGATCAGGGCGAACGCGGANCAGTTGCGGGGTCTGCTGGATCAGGAGATACCCCCTATCTCATTTCACAGTCTCTCGGAGATCGGCCCCGATCTTGAAAAATACGCNGCCGACGGNCGATACGCCTACGCCATAGCCGCCGTCGATTTNTACACAAAAAGTCTGGCCGAGATGGACGGCATTCTTTTTTACGATGTGCCCGGCATTGATTCCGGCCTCGAGAAGCATAAGGAAGAAACAAAGAAAATGCTCGANGANAGCGACGCCGTAATTATCGTGAAACGCTCGGATCAACCTGATCTCAAAGGCCCGGAGAGCGATATCCTGCGCTACGCGAAGTCGGGCGACGATNGCGTGCCAGTTCGCGACAAGGTATTCTTTTTTGTGTCCCGAATCGATGATCAAAAAACTCGCGAAGGCTATCTGAAAAATCGNCATGACATGATCGAACAATGCCGCGACGCGAATATCGATGAAAACAAGGTCGTTTTCGGNGCCGCGGTAACGGGACTTTTGCTTGACAACAAGTTGCGGGAACTTGATTTTGTCCAGCCTAAAAAAGAGTTCAAGAAGCATATGGCGGATCTTCTCGACCTCCCCTCGGACGACGACGAAACAATAAAAAAGTTCGGCGGCGTCGAGGATCTGAAAAAGCGNATGGACGAATATCTGCGAACNGANCGCGAGGAAATTCTGCGCAAAAGTTGCGACAAATTGATNGGCGATCTNGAGGAACGCGCGCGAACTATTCAAGCCGCNGTCAGGANTCGAGTGCCTGACAATCCGGAGGCCATGCGCGAGAATTACGACGAACAGATCATAACNATGTTCAACGACTGGTTTAATGGCGTTTGGCAAAAAATACAGGCCAAAATCAGCAAGGACAACGCCGACGAGATCATTCAAAACAGTCTCAAGATTATGGAGACTGATTATATCGAAAAAGCCAGGGAAAGCGTATCCGGTCTCAAGTATTTCGAGCCCGAAAAGAGGGAGGAATTTTTCGACGCGCAGAATCTGCGCGGCGGAAGCGACGATCTGGAAGCCATGAACTACGCCATTCGCAAGGAAATAAACGAGGAAGTAATCCACCGCTTACAGGGACTGGCGATAAAACTCTCCTCGAATCTCTATGACAACCTCATGAAGTATATGGAAGATCTGGGCGACTATTTTAATGGAAGCCTCGATCTTCGAGCCATGTTGCTGGAAAAGATGGGCGCGTGGCCCGCGGAATATTACANGAGACAGCTGGAGAGTGTGCTGGGCGCCCTNTATTTGCGCTACGCGCGTCCTCTCGCGGCGGGGTTAATGCAATTTAGGCACGGCTCCCCCGCCAGNGTCGATTTGGCGCGGAAGTTCAAAAACACATTTATTTCGTTATCCAACTGCTATCCAGACGATCAGCCGGACGAATTTTCTTCCCTGACGAGGTATATTGGCGGCGCGACGCAAGCCGCGAACGTCGCCCAGGACGACGCGAAGCGAGCGAGAGGCGGCAGTTTGGCCGATATATTAACCAATAAATTGTCCGGCGAAGCGAACGCGACAGGAGAAAGCAAGGAAACGGTTCCTGCATCGACCAAACCCGTCTATAGAAGCCGACAAGACGTTGTCGACGAACTGGAAGAAGACAGAAACGCGCTTGAAGCGTACCTGACGGGCGCCGTTTTCGCCTGCTCCGGCATTGAGGAATANGCGGAGTCCGAAATCGACAGGATTAGAAGGATATTTGTCGAACTTGAAAGCAAGATTAGAAGCGCGGCCCAGAATAAATACAACTATCGCAACGCGAAGCTTCTGGAAATAATGCCGCCCGAATTAACACGAGCCGAATGCGACACGAAAGTCGCAGAGTTGCTGGAACAANTAACCAGAGCTTTGAGAATGAGGGGATGAGGAGAGGGAGAAAACTACGAGCGTTCGCATATTTGCGCCTATAGCAATTTGCGAAAGAGTTTTCAAATCGATATAGGGACTTCTCGACGTGGTGTCTTCCACTACTTTAAAGCATTAATTGAAACTAGGCTCGAGGGACATCGGATTTTATAAAAAGTAAAATGAGCTAAAATCAAAATTCATGGACTTTAATAAAAAAAATTAATTTTTAACTTCCTGCAAATAAAATAGAATTTCCGCAAAAGCGCAGTTTAAAAAATGATTAATTTTATTTACGTAGTAATATAATATATTGAAAATATTGGATAATTTTTCGATGTCCTCTGAACCTAGCACATATAGTGAGAAATTCGGGTTAAATTCAGATATTGTGACATAGATTTATATTACTTAAAATATTTAAAAAAAACATCTATATTAATTAATCTATTTTATAAATAATAGAAATGATTTTTTAAATTTAATGTAAATCAATTATTTTTAATTTTTCCCATAAATCTGGTTTATCCACGATTCCTATTGAACTATTTGCCCTGGCAGATAGAAATTTATCTTCAACTTTAATAGCTATAGTCTCATTATTATATCTTATATATTCGAAAAATGAGGGCGTATGACTTAATAAAACTTGACCATTTTTTGAAATTCTAAAAATAAATAGATTTGAAGACGGTATACGAAAATAAATCTTATGTTCTGTGAGTGTGATTTCTAAAAAAGAAGCAATATTAAAATCAGATGTTTGATAAAGCCTATTATCAATCAGAGTTAAATACTTTTTAAAATGCGTATAAATAATGATTTTATTATGATGTGAATACAAATTATCATCTAGAAAGCTATTTTTAAAAATATCTATTATAGACTTTAATTCAGAAAATTTTTGTTCAATATCTTCGATATAAAC
>JAAUYY010000017.1 GCA_014804865.1 Desulfovibrio sp. | reverse complement strand
AAAGCCCTTATCGAAACAGAAGCGTCGAGGAGAACCTCGATCTATTCCGCAGAATGAGAGCGGGCGAATTTCCCGACGGGAGTCGAGTCCTGCGCGCCAAGATCGATATGGCTTCGCCCAATCTCGTCATGCGCGATCCGACTCTATACCGAATACGCAAGGTCGAACACCATCGCTCGGGCGACAAATGGTCGATCTACCCCATGTACGATTTCGCCCATTGCCTGTCCGATTCTATCGAAGGCATCACTCATTCCCTCTGCACGCTCGAATTCGTCAACAACCGCGAGCTCTACGACTGGATCCTCGACGCACTGGAGGTATATCACCCCCAACAAATAGAGTTTGCCAGGCTCAATCTGACGAATACGGTTTTATCCAAACGAAAATTAATTCGTCTGGTAAAGGAAGGATATGTCTCGGGATGGGACGATCCCCGTATGCCCACATTAAGCGGTTTGAGACGCCGCGGAGCGCCGCCCGACGCGATCCGCGAATTTATAAATCGCGTGGGCGTGGCTCGCGCCGATTCCACAGTCGATTACGGGATGCTCGAATATTTTATTCGCGAAAAACTCAACGAAACAGCGCCGAGAGCTTTGGCGGTTCTTGATCCCATTCGCGTCGTGATAGAAAATTACCCAGAGGATCAGATCGAGGAATTTGATATGCCTTATCATCCGGATAAACCGGAATTTGGCTCGCGCAAGGTTCCCTTCGCCCGGGAAATATATATTGACAGGGACGATTTCCGGCTGGATCCTCCGCCGAAGTTCCATCGCCTTTCGCCCGGCGCGGAAGTTCGTCTGCGTTACGCCTATATCGTCAAATGCCGCGAAGCTATCCTGGACGACAAAGGAAACATAGTCGAAATCAGATGCGTATATGATCCGGAGAGCAGAGGCGGCAAAAGTCCCGACGGGCGCAAGGTCAAGGGCACGATTCACTGGGTAGCGGCGAAGACCGCCAAAAAGGCGGAAGCCCGCCTCTATGACAAACTCTTTCTCGCGGAAAATCCCGAAGACGCGCCCGAGGGCAAGGATTTTACGGCCAACCTGAATCCGGCCTCACTCGAAACTCGCGAGGCGTTTATCGAGCCCGCGCTGGCCGAAGCTCGCCCGGGCGACGTGTTCCAGTTCGAAAGGCTGGGCTATTTCCGCAAGGACGAAGACAGCGAGGAAGACAAGCCAGTCTTCAACCGCGTCGTAACATTGCGCGATACCTGGGCGAAAATGGAAGCGGCGAATAAAAAAAGACAAGCGGTTTAATAAAAAATCGGAGATCAGGTGCTCGTTACCATACTGGCTATTATACTTGTCCTCGGCGGCCTTATCTTTTTCCATGAGTTAGGCCATTTTCTCGTCGCCCGCATTCTGGGGATGGGAGTGTCGACTTTCTCCCTCGGCTTCGGACCTAAATTGCTGAAACACAAATTTGGCAAGACCGAGTACGCCCTCTCCCTTGTTCCCCTGGGCGGCTATGTGGCGCTGGTCGGCGAGAGCGATTCCGCGGACATTCCGGAGGATTTCACAAAAGAAGAAAGTTTCGCGCTCCGGCCCGCGTGGCAAAGGCTCCTGGTCATCGCGGCGGGGCCGATCGCGAACATTCTCCTCGCCTGGTTCATTTGCTGGTTTCTGGCCTGGAACTGGGGCGTCCCCGTTCTGCAGCCTGTCATCGGCGGCCTGCAAGCGGATAGTCCCGCCTTGCGCGCCGGACTTGAAGTCGGCGACCGGATTTTGTCAATCGACGGCGAAAGGGTGAACAGCTGGGAAGAGATGTCCGAGGCTATCGCCCGAAGCGACGGGCGTCCGATGCGGGTGGAAGTTTTGCGACCGGAAAAGCGAGAGCCCCCCGGCGACGCTTCCGACGAAACGGGAACCGTAATTCCCCTCGTCATTTCCGCGGAAAAATCTGTCCGAAAATCCATTTTTGGCGAGGACGAAACCGCCTGGCTTATTGGCGTGCGCGCCGGAAACGCCGTTTCGACCCAGCCCGAGGGATTTCTTGACGCCTCGGTCGCGGGCGCCAGACAGACATGGGAAATGGTCGCGCTCACCTGGAAGGGTTTTGTAAAGCTTGCGCAACGCGTAGTGCCTTTGGATCAGGTGGGAGGCCCGATCATGATCGCGCAGATGGTAGGCGAACGGGCTCACCAGGGACTTCCCGGCCTCCTCGCCCTGACCGCGCTGATCAGCGTGAATCTGGGCGTCCTCAATCTCCTCCCCATTCCGGTGCTGGACGGCGGACAAATAATGTTCTGCATATACGAAATGATTTTCCGTCGCCCGTTGCCACTGAAAGCGCAGGACTACGCCACGCGAGTCGGACTGTTCCTGCTCATAGCGCTAATGGTTCTGGCGACCTTTAACGATGTCTGGCGATTGATTAAATAATCGCTTCGGTACTGAAAAAAGTGAACGAACATAAAAAATATGGCACGGGTCTCGAGCTTATACTAAATGCCTGCGAAGGATGCCTGCAGATAGCCATAACGGATGACGAAGAGCCTATTTGTTTCGAGGAATGGTTCGCTCCGAACAAGGCGACGGAAATTCTCGCTCCGGCCTTGAAAGCCGCCTGCGATCGGGCGCGGATTAGTCCGCGCGCCTTTCGCCGTATCGCCTGTTTCGCGGGTCCCGGCTCTTTTACCGGCATCCGTCTCGCGCTCGCGACCGCTTCGGGATTGATGCGGACAAGCCGCGCGCAACTAGCAGGATTGAATTATCTGCAAGGGCTTGCTACTGCAGCCGCCATCTGGCGCGGGCTTCTTTACCCCTCGCCAATTCATGTCATTACCCGCGCTCGCCGCGATCTGGTTCAGTGGCAGGAATTTATTTCCTACGGGCCGCAAATTCCCGCCCAGCCTAAATTCGATATTAGGCTAGTCTCTCCCCTCGAAGCTCGCGAAGCGTTCTCCCTCGCTCCCTGCCATGTCTGCGGAAGCGCTCTTTCGGCGTATCCGGAAATATTTAATAAGGTCGGCGGTCAGACAACGCTGATGCCAGAGCTCGTTCGGCCATCCCTGGAAAGTCTGCGCCTTCTGGCCCGGCATGGCGACTATTTCCCCAAAGACATCGAGCCCCTGTACGTCAGATCTTGCGACGCGGAAGAGAATATTGGCGCTTTGGCCGCGAAGCGCGGCTCGAACGCGGAAGAGACGCGGGAGAAAATGCGGTTCCTGTTATCCCGCGATCCGCTCGAGTCGGATTTTCTGGACTAAATTCGCCTATAGCTTCCGGAGCGCGACGCGACCGCGGAGCGTCTATATCCAAGCTACGGATTAAAAATCCTTTTCGCTATGCCGGATTCGTTCGGAAAAAGGTTCGGTAAATTATGGGAAAGACGCGCGGCTAATCTCCAGCGCTAGTCGATTAGCGAGTCGCGGTAAAGATCTTCGCGATAGTTTTCTCGCGTTAACCGTCCGCGTATTAATTCAAGCCCGGCTATCGGGGACGGAGAGGGTAAGTTTCAATAACCTTATGCAACGCTCCGCGCGGAGTTATCTCGCTCTCATAGAGACAAAAAGCGTCGACGTTCCACGCGATTTCCGGGATTTCGCCTCGCGCCCGCTCACTTATTTCGCGCGAGGGCCTCGTTCTCAGTCTGCAAAGCGTAATATGGGGCTTATACTCGCGAGTCTCCGGCGGGAGGCCAACTTCGCCCAAAACCAGATCGACGGCGCGTTTGAGCGCGAAAAGCTCGGGCGAGGGACTAGGCGCCGCCCAGAGGATACCTTGGNGGAAAAGACCGAGATTCGATANTTTCANCGAAAACGNCTCANGATTGATCCCCCTCAAGACTTCGAGGCAGTCCGCGGGCTCCAGGGAGTCGCCAATAAAGGTNAATGTAAGGTGAGGATTCCCGCTAAATTTCAAATCCGGGAAGTTTCGATTGAGAGCGCCGAGCGCCGTTTTTACAACGCTCGGCAAAGGGAGCGCGACGAACAGTCTGGNACGANCCGTCANTTTTTGAGCNAACATGGGTTATTGTCGCTTGCGANATACCATAATANAGCGAATNTCGGCGCGNGNAACTCCCTCATATGACCTTGTTCAAATAATATTCCAGTATTCCTTCGGCGCCGGCGNCCTTTAGGGCCGGAATCAGATCGCGCACNAGATCCTTGTCAACGACTGTCTCGAGNGACANCCAGCGCGGATCGCGAAGCGGCGAGACTGTGGGGGAATTCAGAGCCGGCAACATTTCCAAAATTTGATCCACCTTATCGGCCGGGGCGTTCATTTTCAAAGCGGCCAATCTCTCGGCGCGCAAGGCGCCTGNCAGAAGCAGGGCTATCTGATCAAGCTTCGCNTTCTTTTTTTCATCTTTTAGCGCCTCGCGATTCGCGATCAGGACGGGAAAGGAAAGCATGACCTCATCGATGATCCTGAGGCCGTGGGCGCCAATTGTGGCGCCTGTTTCGGTAACTTCGACTATAGCGTCCGCGAGNCCCTCGACGACTTTCGCTTCGGTNGCGCCATAAGAATATATGATATCGACTGGTATGTTCAATTTCGCGAANTAACCGGAGGTCAAACCTCTTAATTCGGTCGCGATTCTTTTTCCTGCGAGATCTTCGGGACGCGAATACGGGGAATCCCCGGNTACAGCCAGAACCCAGCGGCAGGGTCGATTAGAGTTTTTGGAATAAACCAGATCGGATAGGCGCTCGACGCGCTCGATCGCTCCGCTCTCGTNTAGCCAATCGAGTCCCGCGATTCCAGCGTCCAGAATGCCTCTGGCCACATAATCGCCAATCTCCTGCACGCGGCAAAGCGACACAGCTATATCGGGATCGTTTATCTCCGGAAAATAATTGCGCGAATGCGGTCGAATTTTCCATCCCGCCTTGTCAAATAGCACTAGCGTCGCGCTTTCCAGCGATCCCTTGGGCAATCCAAGCTTAAGTTTGTCTCCCATATCTTATTCGTCCGTCCGGCTTGATTTATACACTTTTTCAGGATCAAAAATCATCGGCGAGCATTCTCTCGCGCTTCCGTCCCGCAATTCCCTGAAAAAACAACTCGCGCGCCCCGTGTGACAGGCCGCGCCTCCTCTTTGCTCCACGAGAAGCAAAATGGCGTCGTCGTCGCAATCGAGTCTAATTCCGACTACCTTCTGCGTATGACCCGAAGTTTCGCCCTTGCGCCAGAGCTTGCGACGACTTCGGCTCCAATAATGCGCTTCTCCCGTCCTCAAGGTCGATTCCCAGGCTTCGCTATTCATCCAGGCGAGCATAAGGACTTCGCCGCTCGCCGCGTCCTGAACTATCGCGGGCAAAAGCCCTCCGTTAAACCGGGGAGAAAAATCCATTTTAACGCATCCCCGCGAAAGTATTGCACTGTCCGGGATCGCCTGTATCGAATCCGCGTCTGAACCATTCGTATCTCTGACGCGAAGTGCCGTGGGTGAAGCTGTCGGGCACAACGCGGCCATAGCTCCGCTTTTGCAGGCGATCGTCGCCGATGGCCGAGGCTGTATTCAAGGCTTCCTGCAGATCGCCCGGCTCCAATATCCCTTCGCTTGCCATACGCGCTCCCCAGACGCCGGCGAAACAATCCGCCTGCAACTCTAGCGCGACGGACAGCTTGTTCGCTTCCGTCTGGGAGACTCGTTGCTGTCTTTCATGCGTCTGACGCGAAATGCCTAACAAATCCTGCACATGGTGTCCTATTTCGTGGGCGAGAACATAGCCCAGGGCGAAGTCTCCGCCGCCGCCGAGCTTCCTTTCCATGTCGTGATAAAAGGAGAGATCGATATATACCTTTTTATCGGCCGGACAATAAAAAGGCCCCATGGCGCTCTGTCCGTAGCCGCACGCG
>JAAUYY010000016.1 GCA_014804865.1 Desulfovibrio sp. | reverse complement strand
AATCCGTCCGGAAGGGGGTTAATAGGTAGGCGAGGCCGGCCTTTACGGATTCGATGGGCTCGCCTTTCATGGAGCCGGAGGTATCAAGCAGGATATATACTGGCAAGCGACGCATAGAATCGTCCATTAATCGGCTAAATTGTTCGCTCGCGTTGTCCGGCGTTCGCTTTCGTCGCTAACGGACGCCGGACACGCGAGACTTGCTGGCGAACTTCGTTATTATTTCCCGCTTAAACGCAAGGTTCTCGGCGCCGCTTTCGCCGCGCGAAACAGTCAAACAGATGGGAAATTTTAAACTCGATCCGCCTATACGATAATGACTTCCTCGGGCGGCGGCGGAAGCTCGTCAATATCCGACACTTCCTGATTGGCGTCGACTTTGGCGCTGCTCGCAGAGACCGAGGCGGAAACCCATTTAAAAAATTCCTTTACGCTTTCGTTTTCGAGGGTATCGAGGCGGACGACTGATTCGGTGATTTTTTTTTTTTTTTTTGCGTTGGCTCCCTGACCGGCCGCGCAGGCGACGACGATGCCAAACTTGCGCTTGCGCATTTCTTCGATGCCCTTGTCGAGATCGTCGGTGGGCTCGCCGTCGGACATTATAAAAACGAGGGGCTTCCAGTCGCCCTTCTTCTCGGCGGTAGTCTTCGAAACTTCGCTATCGACTCTTTCTGAAAGCAGGGTCAGAGCCTCGCCCAGGGCGGTCTGGCCGCTGGCCTTCAAATCCGGCGCCTGAAAGGACGAAATATCCGTAAGGGGAACGACCTGCTTGGCCTTGTTGTCGAAAGTGATGAGGCTCATATGCACGGTCTCGAGCGCGTAGGGATCCTGGCGCAGGGCCGAGAGCAACATTTGCACGCCGTTTTTCACGGCTTCGATGGGCTCGCCGTACATGGAGCCGGAGGTGTCGAGCAGTAGATATACTGGCAGTTTTCTCATTTCTTACCTTGCGTAAGTTTTAACGATTCTATCGATGGTTTCGCACAAATTGTTGTCGGCGGTCGCGTCGCCTATGGCCGAGAATTTCCACTCGTCTCCCTTTTTATAGAGTTTGCCCATGATTACGGCGCGCTTGTCCTTGAAGGCCGGTTCGCTTGAGACATCGTAGGTCGCGAAGACTTCCTTTACGGTCTCCGGCGTCCCCTCGTACATTCGGATCGACGCGTAGGGTATTTCGGCGAAATCGCCCTTGCCCGCGTTGTTCAGGAAAAAGAAGATTTGCGCCACTTTGGGAGCGACCCTGTTAAGATCGACGGTGATGATCTCGTTATCAAGCCCGTCGTCGCCATCCTGATCCCCTTTTCGATCGTCTCCCGAATGATGGAGAGCGCGATCCTCGGAATCCAGCTTGCCCGGCTTTTGTCCGTGGGAGGCCAGGAATTCCTTGCGGTATTCGGGGGAATAGATATAGTCGATCATCTTACCGTCGGAGTCGATCATTATGCAACTAAGATCGAGATCGACGTCCTCGATCTCCTTCGAAGTTCCGAAACCGAAGAGGCCTTTCTTTTCGCGGGTGATCGCGCCCCAGTTGCATCCCACGCAAAAATTGGTAAGCGCGGAGCCATTGTCTTTCTTGAGGTTGATCCTCTGCCCTTTTTCCAGTCTTATCGCCATTATTCGCTCCTTCGCGATTCGCTTTGCGGAATAGCCGCGATTTCGCGGCTCGCCGCTTTATTTGACATACTTATCCACCAACTGTTGCAATCCGCCCTTGTAGCCGATGCCCATGGCATCGAATTTCCAAACGTTATTTTTTTTATAAATGCGTCCGAACTCGATGGCCGTCTCGATGGAGAAGTCTTCCTCGAGATCGTATTTCATCAGCTCCTCGTTGGTCGTGGCGTCGTAAACGCGGATATAGGCGTTGCGCACCTGGCCGAAATTCTGTTTTCTCTCGTCGGCCATATAGATTGAAGCCGTGAAAATTATTTCCTTTACGCGAGGATCGAGTTTGGACAAATCGACGGTCAGGGTCTCGTCGTCGCCGCCGTCGGAATTGCCTCCGGTCTGGTCGTCTCCTGATGACGCGACCGCCTTGTCCGGCGACTCCTGATTATTATAAAATACAAAGAACTCGTCGGCGGGCAGTTTTTTGTCGTCGCCGATCATGAAAGCCGAAGCGTCAAGATCAAAGTCGTAACCGGATCCCGGATTGGGATCCCAGCCGAGGCCAACGCAAACCTTGTCGAGTCCAAGCTCGACCTTCTGTCCTTTTTGCAGATTAATCATGCCGTCGCCTTTTTGCTAAAAAGTCTCGCGATCTCGCCTATCCAGAGCACGGGCGAAGTCAGAGCTATAATCCAAATCCAGTCCGAGACGCTCAAGGGCGTAACATTAAAGAACTTGCCTCCGAAAGAGACGATCAGGATCTGGCCAAAGAAAATAATGGCCGCGATCAGGAGGAAACCAGAGCATCCTTCGAAATGCAAGGCGCTTCGATTGGTATGATAAGCTTTTACGTTAAACAGGTTCCAGAATTGAAGCATGACAAAAATTGTAAAAAACATGCTCAATTCTATTGGCGCGAGTCCGGTCCTGTCCTTTGCTCCGGCCTGTAAAAAGTCGCTCATCGAGGCGACATTATAATGCTCCATATACCAGACGAGACCGATAAGGATAAGGAAGAAGAGACCGCCGACGCCGATTATTCGCGTTCGCATCGGCCTGGAAATTATAAAATCGTTCCTGTCGCGGGGTTTCGCTTCCATGACTTCCTCGCGCGGGGGCAGAGACGCCAGGGCCATTGCCGCGAAAGTGTCCATGATGAGGTTTACCCAGAGCATTTGGGTTACGGTCAGAGGAGATTCCGTGCCCATGAAGGCGCCGAAAAGAACGGTGAAACAGGCGGCGACGTTCACGGTCATCTGGAAGAGGATGAAGCGCTGTATATTTTCATAAAGGGAGCGTCCCCACATGACCGCGCGGGCGATGCTCGCGAAGGAGTTATCGATAATCGTTATGTCGCTGGCTTCCTTCGCCACGGAAGTTCCGTCGCCCATTGAAAGCCCGACATGCGCGGCCTTGAGCGCGGGCGCGTCGTTTGTGCCGTCGCCGGTTACCGCTACGACCTCGTTGTTGCGTTGCAGGGCGCGGACAAGTCTTTCCTTGTCCATGGGTCTCGCGCGAGCGATAATCTTGAGATCCTCGACCGCTTTCTCGAGTTGCTCGTCGTCCAGTTCGGCCAACTGCGGCCCGGTGATGATATTCTTGTCGCCGTCGCCCTCTTGCCATAGGCCGATCTGACGCCCGATTTCCCGCGCCGTGCCCGTCGTGTCGCCGGTTACGATCTTGACCGCTATGCCGGCGTCGAGACATTCCTTGATCGCGGCGGGAACATCGGCGCGCACGGGATCCATGATGGCCACGATTCCCAGAAATTCCAGTTTGTCCGCTTTAAGCTCGCCGTCGATAATGCCGTTTTCGTCGCCCTCAAGCTCCTGGCAGGCGAATCCCAGAGTGCGCATGGCGTGATTTTGCCACTCGGCGAGTTTTTTCTGAATATCGTCTTTTGTGAGGCCAGGAGCCAGAGTCGCGCACATGGCCAGCACGATCTCCGGCGCGCCCTTGACATAGACATAGCGTTTGCCGTCGCGCAATTTTACCTGGACGGCCATATATTTGCGTTGGGTGGAGAAGGGTATCTCGGCTTCGGTTTTGCCCGATTCGCGCAGGGCGTTAATATCGAGGCCCTTGTCGTGTAGCCAGAGCAGAAGCGCTCCTTCCGTGGGATTGCCCAAAACTTCCTTGCCGTTCGAGAGATTTAACTGCGCAGTGGAGTTCAGGGCTATGCCCCTGGCCAGTTTGTCTCGCCGCTCGTCGTCTGTGTCCGGCGGATAAAATTCGTTCACGGACATCTGGTTTTGAGTGAGCGTTCCTGTCTTGTCCGTGCAGATGACAGTTGTCGCGCCCATTGTTTCGCAAGCGTGCATCTTGCGGACGAGGTTGTTGGTTTTCAACATTCTCCGCATACTGTAAGCAAGACTCAAGGTTACGGCCATGGGCAAGCCTTCGGGCACGGCGACCACGACCAGGGTGATCGCGATCATGACGCTCTGTAAAATATAGGCCATTAGCTCGACCATTTCCGTCGAGCCGCCGTTTACGAAATAGATGATCAGACGCCCGACGATGACCAGGGCCGCGAAGATATAGCTCGCCTTGGTAATCAGCTCGCCCAAACCTTCGAGTTGCTCGTTTAGCGGCGTCTTTACGCTGTCGTCGATCTGCGCGGCTTTAAACACCTTGCCGTTTTCGGTCCTGTCGCCAACCGCGTAAACCTTGGCGAGACCGTGCCCTTCCATGACCTTCGTGCCGCGCAACACATGATTGGTCGGGAAGGTCGCTTCGGGATCGGCGTCCCTGGGATCGGCGCTCTTGCGACAACTCGGCTCGCCGGTCAGCGTGGATTCGTCCATCGTCAAGGCCATGGACTCGAGTAGCTCGGCGTCGGCCGCGACTTCGTTGCCCGCGCTCAACATGATCAAATCATCGACGACGACTTCTTTTTTGGGGATATTTTGGGCCGAACCATTGCGGATAACCATCACAGGCTCGTCGTCATTAACCTGATTTAAAAGCGCGAATTCCTTGTTCGCTTTCTGCTCAAAGACAAAGGCGAGGCCCGTCGCGAGCAGAATGGCTATAAAAATTCCCGTCGGCTCGAAAAATACTTCGCCTGTCTTATTAAGCGCGTAAAACTCGTAAAAGGAAATCAGGAGCGAAAAAGCTCCGGCGACAAGAAGAATGATGATCAGAGGATCGCTGAATTTCTCAAGATATTGTTTCCAGAGGGGATCCTTCGGCGGAGGCGTGATAAGATTCGCGCCGTGTTTTTCCCGGCTCGCAACGACCTGTTCGTCCGTTAGTCCAAAGTGTTTCGCGTCCATTTAAAAATCCTTTTAAAAATAAAAATCCTTTTAAAAATTCATGAATGCGCTAGCGCATTTAGAGTAAATAAAGTTTTCGTACATTGCAAACCTTAAATTAATGTCGATCAATCCGCGCNAAAACGCGCGGCGCGAGGACGCGAAAGCGATTAAACGCAAAGCGGACGGTCGCCCGTCCGCGTCTATTTAATTCTATTTAATACGTTAATATGGTTATATCGTCTATTGCCGCGTCAGACGCAGGCCGTTCGCCACCACGATCAGGGTCGCGCCCACGTCGGCGAAAACGGCCATCCACATCGTCGCGAGGCCGGCGAGAGTCAGGGCGAAGAAGACGGCCTTAATGCCCAGGGCGGCCGAGATATTCTCGATGAGAATTTTGCGAGCCGCGCGAGAGAGGCGGATAAAAGTCGGGATCTTGCGCAGATCGTCGTCCATCAGCGCCACATCGGCGGTTTCGATGGCCGTGTCCGTTCCCGTTTTCCCCATGGCGAAGCCGATGTCCGCCTTTGCCAGGGCCGGAGCGTCGTTTATGCCGTCGCCGACCATTCCGNCGATGTCGCCNTCTTTTTCTAGTTCCTCAATGATCTCAAGTTTTTCTTTGGGCATGAGCTCGGCTCTGAAACTGGACACTCCCGCTTCCCCAGCGATTGCTCCGGCGGCGTGTTTGTTGTCGCCGGTGAGCATGATCGTTTCGACACCCAGAGAGCGCAGTTCGCGAATCGCTTCGACGCTGGACGGTTTCACTGTGTCCGCGACCGCGAAAATGNCCTTCGCCCCGTCCTCACCTATCAGGATCACCGCTGTCTTTCCGCCCAATTCCAATTCCTCGGCCTTCGCCGCGAGTTTCGCGTCGCTCTTGCCCAGGTGTTCGGCTAATTTAAGATTGCCCAAATTCCATCGCGCGCCGTCGATGATTCCAGCGACGCCCATCCCGGGAAAAGCGCGGATATCCGAAGCGTCCGGCGCCGCGACGCCGCGGGCTTTGGCCGCTCGCGCTATGCCCATCGATACGGGATGATCGGACTTTTCGGCGAGCGCGGCCGCTTTGGCTAGAACCGCGTTCCCGTCGTTGCCGTCGAGGACGACAANATCCGTCATTTCCGGACGCCCAAAGGTTATGGTGCCTGTCTTGTCCAGAGCCAACCGCTTGAGGCGACGCCCAAGCTCCAGATAGACTCCGCCCTTTATCAGAACGCCCTTGCGAGCGGCCGAAGCGAGCGCGCTGACGATAGCCACGGGCGTCGAGATGACAAGGGCGCAAGGGCAACCTATNACCAGGATTACAAGGCCTGTATAAATTGATTCTCGCCATGAATGATGAAGGACAAAAGGAGCGCCGACGNTCCAGAGAATGGCGAAAAGGAAAATCGCGGGAGTATAATATTTCGCGAAAGCGTCGACGAAGCGTTGAACGGGCGCTTTTGTAGCCTGGGCTTCCTCGACNGCGCGGATAATTCGCGCGAGAGTAGTGTCCGACGCTANNGCGGTCGTCCTGATTTCCAGAAAACCGGTTTCGTTTAGCGTTCCTCCGAAGACNGTGTCCCCGGGCGCCTTCTCTACGGGAATGCTCTCGCCGGTAATGGGAGCCTGATTCACGGTCGACGAGCCTTTGACGACAATTCCGTCCAGCGCGATTTTTTGTCCGGCGCGAACGCCGATGACGCTGTTTACCGGGATATTCGCGACTGGTTCTTCGCGGCGATCGCCGTCGGGGGAGATAACCTCCGCTGTTTCCGGGGCGAGATTCATGAGATCGCGGATCGCTCTCCGNGTCCGATCCAGCGCCCGCGACTCCAGCGCCTCGGAAATATTGAATAAGGCCATGACCATCGCGGCTTCGGGAAATTGGCCAATGCATAACGCGCCGATCACCGCTACCGTCATGAGCGTATTAATATTCAGGTTAAAGCTTGAGAGAGCGAGCCAACCTTTGCGAAAAACTGTCAGACCTCCAAAGGCGATCGATAAAAGCGCCAGGGCCAGAGGAACGAGATTCCAGACGGAATAGCCGTAGATCGCGGGAGCGGGAGAGTCGAAGGGCCAGACGCCATAATCGATGCAGAGTTCGGCAATCTCGGAAAATCCCGCGATAACGCAGGCCCAGATCAACTTTTTCCAGGGCTCCGCGCTTTGCGGAATTTCGATCTTCCCCGCGTCCGCCGCCTTGAGAATTTCGGGCTTCATGTCGATTGATTCGAGCGCCTCGACGATTTTTGGCGCCGCTCCGGGATCGTGCTCGACGGCGAGAGTCCTGCGCATAAGATTAAAATCCAGGTCGCGGACGCCNGGNACGGTCGCGAGTTTCTTGCGGATCAAGGCCTCTTCCATCGGGCAATCCATATTTATGATCCGATATATGGAGCGAGTCTCCGAAATTCCCCCGAGCTCGGCGGCGTCGATGTCCTCAATNCNGCCTTCGTCGCAATGCTCATGNCAATGATCATGACAATGCTCATTGCAGTGTTCATGGCNTTTNTCGGCTANTTCATGCTCGCCGCGGCGGTCATGNCAATGTCCCCGCTCCTCTCGNCTTTCGCCGATTGTCGTCGTTATCGTCGCGCTCATAGGTCGCTCCTTTTTATTTTATACGCTAAAAATTTTTTTCGCTCTNGTTAAATNGCTTGCGNTGAAAAATATAGGGTCTATACTAACTATAGAGTCAAGCGAANGGGAAAAATTTTTTAAAATTCGCGTCGCGCGGTTTCNAAAAGTCGAAAATNCGCGAATTTNCCGTCGGACGCTTAACNCTCGCGACAAAAAAATAGTCGAAAAGGTATAACAATGAAAATAGGCCNTCTCGCCAAGCTCGCGAACTGCAAGGTTGTGACCGTCAGATTTTATGAGAAAAAGGGCTTGCTGCGCAGTCCCGAGCGCTCGGCTTCAAATTATCGGGAGTACGACGAAAAGGACGCGGAGCGCTTAAAGTTCATTCGCCATTGTCGCGGACATGGGCTAAATCTGTCAGAGATCNAAATTCTCCTGCGTCTGCTAGAATCGCCGACGAACGCCTGCGAACCAGCCCATAAGACGATTCGCGGACATATCGAAAGCGTCGAGAGACAGATTAACGATCTAAAAGAGCTAAAAAAATCCCTTGAAAATCTTTTAAATTCCTGCCGGAACGACGGTCAATCCGGATGNGGCGCCTTGCGCAATCTGCTAAAAATGGACGAATGCGCCTATTGTTCCCATCGCGCTTGCCCTGACGACGAATCGGAAAAANTCTAATGAGCCGACTTCAACGCGAAAATTTCACGCNCNGNGGGAAAGAGGNCTTCGCTTTTGGCCGCGATGATNCCGGGTCGGCCAATCTTGTTCGCGCTCAATTTCAAGCGGANTTANCCATATCGATCGAGCTTGTTCGCGAGTCTTTNCCNATCCGCGAAGGCAATTTCGCAAGCGATCCGCTCCTTGTTTTTAGGGAAATTTTGTCGTATTTAATTCTCGCGGACATAGCTTCGCGACTGGCGACCTGAAAGCGCGACGAATGGTATTTTTTATTTCGCGAGGCTAAGGCGTCCCCGACGGCGCGCTTTATCCCGCGCGACGACTTCGAGGGTCGCGGGCGACCGCGAAATTAGCCGCGATGGGAAGCTGTCTCGCCGCGACTCAATGTCAAGCGCACTTTGCTAAATGAAATAAATTCAAGCGAAATTTGCAATAAAGAAAAACTTGATGCGCAATTTCGAAAGCGAAATATATAAAATCTGGCGTCCCGAGCTGGACAGCGTGATTCAGGGGGCGATTAAACAAAGAAGCGTCGTTCACGTCAAAACTCTTATGCCCCTCGATAAATGCAATACCGCCGACACGGTTCTTATCGGTAGATTTTTCGCGCTAAACGCTTATTATCAGGCGCAATTTCTCGTCGATACTTTTGATCTGTCGCCCACTTCGCAGTTTCCCGCCTGGCCGGAATGCGAGTATCTCTTTCAAGTCGATTTGGAACTGGGCAAAAACCGCAAGGCGCGCATGGAATACGGCGGACGGGCGCATATTCTGGATTCGGAGTTGCAAAAAAACAATATCCCCGCCGGGCTTCTCCTCCGTCTCTCCTTTCCTACCTATGTAAAACGGTTGCGACTCCATTCGCGTTATCGATGCGATCGCGTCCTGATGCCCGGCCTGATGTTAATCGATCAAACGCCTCCTACGAGCAGGCGCAAATTGCTGGCTTTTCTCGCCCATTATTATCAGGATCAAAAAAGACCAAAGCCGGAACTAA
>JAAUYY010000015.1 GCA_014804865.1 Desulfovibrio sp. | reverse complement strand
TCGTTTATTTATAAAGATATTTTTGCCCGTCGCCGGGTCTTTGCGCGAGCGGACAATTCTGTTATTGTCGCTCGACGCGAAAAGTATCAGTTTTAAAGCGAAATTGTCAAAAACAAAACGGTCATTCGATGCTTGTTTATATTCACGCGCCTTTTTGCAAAAGCAAATGTTCTTATTGCGCCTTTCCCTCGATTGCGGTCGGGAAAGAGCCGAGCAAGTTCGCGCCCATGCTGAAAGATTATTACGATACTCTTTCCATGGAAATCGCCCAGGCTGGAGACGCGCTCGGGAAAAGGAGCGTCGCGAGCGTTTTTTTCGGAGGCGGCACGCCAAGTCTTCTGCCGCCGTCCTTGATCGAAGGTCTGCTGTCGAAGTTGGCGGGAGCTTTTTCCCTTTCCGAAAAAGCGGAGATAACCCTCGAGGCGAATCCCGAATCGTTGCGCGGAAACGCGGCGGCGCAATATCTTGCCGCGGGCGTCAACCGTCTGTCGCTCGGAGTCCAAAGTCTTGATGACGGATTGTTGCGAGTCCTGGGAAGACCGCACAAGGCGATCGACGCGATAAACGCTGTGTACGCCGCGAGAGCCGCCGGTTTTAAAAATATTAATATGGATCTGATGTGGGGCTTGCCCGGGCAGGGCGTTCGACGCTGGCTCCAGACCTTGAAAGAAGCGATCGAGCTTGGCCCCGATCATATCTCTTCATATAATCTTACGCTCGAGCCCGGCACGCAGCTCGAGCGGGAATACGATAGCGGTTCGCTAATTTTGCCGTCGGAGCGGGATCAAAGCCTGATGTTCATGGAAGGCGCGGCTCTTTTGGAATCCGGCGGATATCTTCAATACGAGATTTCCAATTTCGCGCGCATGGGGTTTCAGTGCGCGCATAATATCGGTTACTGGGAGGGCGATGAATACCTGGGACTCGGGCCTTCGTCCACATCTACTATCGGCCCGAGGCGCTGGACGAATCCGGCGTCGATCTCTGCCTGGAAGGAACAGATCGAAAAAGTCGTTGACGGAAGAACCGTCGAAATCCTTACGCCAAAAATTCGCATCCTGGAGCATATCATGTTGCGGTTGCGCACAGCGCGGGGCTTGCGCCTCAAGGCCTATAGGGATTTAACGGGCGGAGACTTTCTCAAGGATCATGAAAAACTGGTTCAGACTTTGCACGAGAATGGCCTTTTGCGAATCCGCAACGGCTACTTAAGTCTTACGCGCTCCGGGATGATGGTGTCAAACGCCGTGCTAACCAATATATTCGAACGACTCGAAGCGGATCCCGCCCTGAATCCCGACAAATTTCCCAGAAAGCCCGCGGCGGAAAACAAAACCGTCGCCCATCCCGCGCCCAGAGCCCTGCCCGTCAAGTGGCCGGAGGCTCAAGTCGCTCCGAAAGTCAGACAAATTATTGATCCGTCGTAATTTCTTTTTTTTCTCTTATCTATTGTTCAGATCTCGCCGATAAGATTTGGACGCGGCCCGCGACTGGTATTTAGCGAAAAAAGCAACGGTAGGTGATTATTATGGCCGAAGACAGCGATAAAAGCGGCCTCGCGCGGAGAATGCAATTAAGGCAGACGAGCCAGAATCTTGAAAAGGCGCAGGCCCAGACCAAAAAACAGCAAAAGGATTACTCTGAAACCATAATCGATTATTTGCGGGACAACGGTCAAATAATTTGCGTTACCGAGGATATGCAGTTAACGAAGCTGGTTAAGGATATCGTTGGCGAAACGCTAAAAATGCCGCTCTCCTGCGCGAGTTTCAGCTCTCAAGCGGAATTGACGGGAAAAACGGTCAGAGCCGCGGTCGAGGCCGGGCGCTCGCCTTTGCTCATTATCGATCAGTTCTTGCGCGGACGCGATTTGTCTTTTTCCATCAAGGCTTTGAAAAATACTTTTCCGGAGATCAAGGTTATCATGATTTCGCCGGAGATAGACAAGAATCGTTTCGTTCTTCTTCATGAAAGCGGCGTCGATTCTCTTCTTGTCCGTCCCCTGGACTCCGCGGCGATTATGGAAAAGGCCGCCCTTACCATAAAACCCAACGATCAAGCGGAGCGCGCCTTTGAGATGGCTCGCGTCCTGCTCGGCAAGGGCGAGCATTTGCGCGCCTTGCAAATATGTTCGCAGGAAATGGCCAGATCGGGCAATTCCTCCGTCGGTTTTATGTTAACCGGAGATATTTTCAAGGCTATGCGCGAGTGGGACAAATCCGCGGACGCCTATACGCGGGCGTCGGGCGCGTCGTCCCTATATATCGAGCCGTTGCGGAAATTGGCCGATTTATACGCCGAAAAGGGCGACATGGCCCGTCAGCTCGAATATCTTGAAAAAATGGACGAGCTTTCGCCTTTGAACCTCGATCGCAAGATTCTCATCGGCGAANTGGCTCTAAAATTGAAGAAAGGCGACAAGGCGAGAAAGATCTTTGATCAGGTTATGAAATTGAGCACNCGCAAAGCCAGGGAGAGCGTCGCGTCAGTCGCCTATCGCGTCGCCGANCTCTATACGGACACTGATCCGGATATGGCCGCCTCATTCCTGCAACGCGGCCTTGACGCCCGCAAGGAATTTTGGAGTCACGAAGATATATCGACCTTCAACAAGCTCGGGTTGCTCCTGCGTCGCTCTGGCAAATGGCGCGAAGCGGCAGACGCCTATTTGAAGGCNCTGACCGTANCNCCCAATGACGAGACTTTGCATTATAATCTCGCCATGGCGTATCTTGAGGGGAAGGATTTCGAGTCGGCCAGGGCGTCCGCGCTGAAGGCTCTGGGCATTAANCCCGATTTGCCGCAAAAATCTTCGCGCGTAGCGGCGAACCTCGCGGCGGTTTTTATGGGGAGCAACGACAAGATTCACGCCGCGCCTCTCGCGCGCCTCGCGCTCGAACTCGATCCTCAAAATTCGGAGGCTCTCGAGCTTCAGGCGCGTCTTGAAGACAAGGGCGCTCAAAATTAATCAAAAGTTTTAATAACAGCTCGCGNTCGCGGAACGATGTTTTCGCGTCCGCAAGGATGGTATATGNCCGAAATTGTTACCCGCTTCGCCCCCAGTCCGACAGGCCATCTGCACCTCGGAGGCGCTCGCACAGCGATATTCAGCTGGCTTCTGGCCCGGCATAACAAAGGTCGTTTCTATCTGCGTATCGAGGACACTGATCTGGCTCGTTCGCGACAGGAATACACAGACTCCATACTCGACGCCATGCGCTGGCTTGGACTAGACTGGGATGGGGAACCCGCCTATCAAACTCAACGAACCGATCTCTATAATAGTTACGTCGATAAATTGCTCGAAACAGGTCGCGCCTACTGGTGCGACTGCTCGCCGGAAGAAGTCGATGCCATGCGCGAGGAAGCGCGTCAAAAAGGGTTAAAACCCAAATATAACGGGAAATGCAGAAACCTGAATCTCGGCCCGGGCGAAGGGCGATGCGTGCGTCTAAAAGCTCCGCTTTCCGGCAAGATTGTCTTTGACGATCTCGTAAAAGGCCGGATCTCTATCGACGCTTCCGAGCTGGACGATATGGTCTTGCGTCGCGCGGACGGTATGCCTACCTACAATATGGCCGTGGTGGTCGACGATCATGAAATGGGAGTAACCCATGTAATTCGCGGCGACGATCATGTCTCCAACACGCCAAAACAGATTCTTATTTACGAAGCGCTAGGTTTGCCAGTCCCAGTTTTCGNCCACGTTCCGATGATACTTGGGCCAGACAAGCAAAAGCTTTCCAAGCGGCACGGAGCGCGGGCCGTCGTTGAATACCGCGAAGACGGGATGTTGCCGGAGGCATTGGTCAATTACCTCGCTCGCCTGGGATGGTCGCACGGCGATCAGGAAGTCTTCGGCATGGACGAATTGATCAATTATTTCGATGGCAAAAATCTCAATCCCTCGTCGGCCGCTTTTGATCCGCGCAAGTTAACCTGGCTCAACGCCGAATTTCTCCGCGCTCTTCCCGAAGAAGAACTCGCCAGGCGCGTCGCGCCTTTTGTCAAGGCGGAAGGTCTCTGGAAAAATTTGGGCGGGGAGCAGGAAAAGAGACTGCTCCCCCTTTGTCATATGTTCAGGGAAAGAGCTTCGGATCTCATCCAATTGGCCAAGTCTTTCCGTCCCTTGCTCATCCCGTCCGAAGAGCTCGAGTATAATCCGAAGGACGCGGCCAAATGGTTAAAACCATCCGGCGCGACTCATTTGCGGGCGCTTCGCGATATTTTCGCCTCTTTATCTTCCTTTGACGCCGAAAGTCTGGAAAACGCGCTAAACGCCTATGTCGCGGACAATGGCTTAAAATTCAAGGAAGTCGCGCCTCCGGTTCGCGTAGCTCTCATGGGGTTTATGGGCGGATCCCATTTGAACGAGATAATGGCTTTTCTCGGGAGGGAAGAGACGCTGGCGCGACTTGATAAGGCCGCTCGCGAAGCGGAAAAAAAAGGGGAGAGTTAATCGACTCTTTATAGTAGCGAATAAAAATATAGCGGTTCGCCTTGCGCTGACCGCTATATTTTTAAAACTATGAATGATCGACTCGTTCCCTCGTCGCGAGAAAAGCCTCGCGAATTTATTTCGATGGGGGACGCGAAGAGGCCAGGCGGCTACCCGGATTAAACTCCGGCGGCCTTGATCGCCGAAGAAATCTTTTCGTATTCGCTTTCTATTTCGGGCATCAATTCCGACGCCTTTGTCCAGTTGTCGGCTCGCATGGCCGCTTCCTGCTCGGCGAGCAATTGATTCATTTTTTGGCATCCCAGCGTGCCGGAAACGCTTTTATGCGTATGCGCGGCCATCAGGGCGGCGTCATGGTCGTTTTCCGCCATCGCTTTTTGAAGCGCGGGGAAACTTTTTTCTGTAGTATATTTTCCAAGGAACTTTTTAAGCATCGCCTCGTTGTTCATAAAGTTGTTTAAAGCGACCTCGTAATTAATGCCTCCGTCCGTCAGCGTCTTCTTTTGCGCGTCGTCCATATTATGCCTCCGCTTTTTTATGCGCGTATAATTTCTGTATCTTGTCCGATACAGCTTCCAAACCTTTGAGCAATTCGGGGTTGAACGAGCCGCATTCGCCGTTCTGAATCATCGCCATCGCTTTATCGTGCGGAAAAGACGGCTTATACACCCTTTCGCTTACCAGAGCGTCGTACACGTCGGCGACGGAGACAATCTGCGCGTATAGGGGAATTTCGTCGCCCTTTAGCTTGTCGGGATACCCTCGCCCGTCCCAGCGTTCGTGATGATGCCTGGCTATTTCCCTCGCGTACCCGTAAAACGGCAAATCAGTCAGTTGCGGGATTTGTTCAAGCATCCTCTCCCCGTGGACAGTGTGCATTTTCATAATTTCCATTTGCTCGGGGCTCAATCTTCCCTTGAAGTTCAGAATGCTGTCTTCGATGGCAATCTTTCCCACGTCATGAAGGATCGCCGCTTTCGCGATCTGCGCTATGGTTTCCTTGTCGTAAGCGTCGCCCAGGGGCGTCTCCGAAAGCAATAACAAAGTGATGTCGTGAATGCGACGCACATGTTCGCCCGATTCGCCGCTTCGAAATTCTGTGGCGGTAGCCAGAGCCTCGATCATGCCGTTGTACATGAATTCGAGATCCTTGTTCGCCTTCTCGAGTTGGGCGTTCTGCTCGGAGAGTTGTTCTGTCTGCTTCGCGACGCTTTTTTCGAAATTGTTTCTGGCCGCGAAAACTTCAAGCACCGATTTTATTCGTCGGTAAATAAGTTTCCAGTACGCCTCTTCTTCCTCGACTGTCTGTTTTGTCTGTTTGGAGATCACGTCCATCGCGCCCAGATCATAGGCCTTGCGGATGGTGTCGAAATCCTTTTCTTCAGTGAGTATGAACACCGGTATCTTGTCCGTGACATCATTTTTCGAGAGGATATCGAGCATCTCCAGACCGCCCATTACGGGCATATTGATATCGAGGATGATAGCGCAAATTTCTTTTTGATTTTCATTTAGCGTCGACACGCCTTCCTTGCCGTTGGAGGCGACGAGAACCCGCGCGTCTTTGCCGTCGAAAAATTCCATGCTTTCGAAGCGCATTTCCAGACGAGCGCGAGTAAAGTCGTCGTCATCGACCAGTAGAAATGTGTCAGGTTGCGAAGGACTGTTCAGGAATTGTGTGTTCATTGTCCGCGCTGGGTTTTAGGTAATAATTTTTTGACTTCGGGAGTCGGCCCGGCTTTTGTGTTCGCGATTAGCCGCCCGATAACCGCCGACTATAATATAATGCTGGTTTCAGTCGGGCGACGCTTCAATAATTTAATTAATCGTCGGACGAAAAGGGCAAGATCCGGCATTTTTGGCGCGGCGCCTCCGGCTGCTCTACGATCGGCTCTTCCTCATCCTCTTCCTGCTCAAGGTCGAAATCCTCTTCAAAAAATATGGGCTCCGGTTCCGGCGGCTTTCTGCCTTTGCTCCAAATATGGTTAAAGAGCTGGTTTTTCCAACGTTTAGCCTGGATCAGGGAAAAAATCAGAGCCGCTTCCTCCCATTGCGTGGTGGGCTCAAACCGGCTCGTGATCGTGGCGTATTTTCCCCAGAGGGACATAAGCGAGGCTTCGTCGAGAGAGTCAAGCTGACGAGCCAGTTTCTGCAACATCTTTTCCATGATGAATATATCCGTTCAGGATAAAGTATCCTGTCCCGTTCTTTTTTTCCACGCCCGAACCGCGTTCTTCATTAAGGCCGCGATAGTCATGGGTCCGACTCCGCCGGGTACGGGCGTTATCGCCGACGCCTTGCCGCTCACGCTCTCGAAATGCGCGTCCCCGCGCAGTCCGTCGGGCGTTCTGTTAATGCCCACGTCGATAACGACGCAACCGTCCTTTACCATATCCCCGACGATCGCTTCCGGCCTGCCCATGGCGAGAAAAAGGAAATCGGCCCCCCGGCATTCGTCCTCCAGATTCGGAGTGCCGGAATGACAGATCGTAACTGTGGCGTCGACGTTCTTCCGAGAGAGCATCATGGCCAAAGGTTTGCCCACAATATCCGAGCGACCCACGATCACCGCCTTCTTGCCTTTAACGGAAAGACCGGATCGTTCGAGCAGTTCCATGACGCCCGCGGGAGTGCACGGCGCGAGGCAGGGGAGTCCAAGGGCAAGATTGCCCATATTGACAGGATGAAAGCCGTCCGCGTCCTTTTCCGGATCGATGGCCAGCAAACATTTTCGCGAATCGATGCCCTCTGGCAAAGGCAGTTGCAACAAGATTCCGTCGATGTCGTCGCGGGCGTTAAGCTCCGCGATAAGCTTAAGTACTTCGGCTTCGGATACGTCGTTTGGCAAGATGAAAGGATGCGAAACGACGCCGATTTCTTCGCAAGCCTTTCGCTTGTTTCGCACATATATCTGGGANGCGGGATCGTCTCCGGCGAGAATGACGGCCAGGCCGGGAGGCCGGATCCCGCGGGCGACACCGTCGCGAATTTCGTCCCTTGCTTCGGCGCGCAAGTCGGCCGCAATTTTCTTTCCGTCAAGTATGCGCATTTTAAACCATTTTCCAGACGCCAAGCTTCGGCGAATGAAGATTGGCGTCTGGAAGCGTTATGTTATAATCCGGCGCGAAGATTTCGCTGCCTTTTTAATCTATCCCGGCCTTTTCTAATTGTCGCCGTGACCGAGATCGTAATATTCCGCGAGGGTGGGCCCGTAAAAAACGGCGTCCTCTTCCAGCTCTTCCTCTATGCGAAGGAGTTGATTGTATTTTGCAAGGCGATCGGATCTGGATAGCGAACCGCTCTTGATCTGGCCGGCGTTCACGCCCACGGCGAGATCGGCGATGAAGCTGTCTTCCGTTTCGCCGGAGCGATGGGAGATAATGGTCGTATATCCGGCTTCTTTGGCCATTTCAATGGTGTCCAGGGTTTCGGTAACCGTGCCTATCTGATTCAGCTTCACAAGGATGGAGTTGGCGATGCCGTTCTCGATGCCTTCGGCGAGGATGGCCGGGTTTGTTACGAAGAGATCGTCGCCGACTAGCTGAACATTGGAGCCAAGACGCGCCGTCAATTTTCCCCATCCATCCCAGTCGTTTTCGGCCAGTCCATCCTCAATGGAGATGAGAGGATACTTTTCTGTAAATCCGGCGAGCCAATCGATCATTTGATCGCTGTCGAAAGTCTTGTTTTCGCCGGAAATCACATACTTGCCGTCCTTGAAAAATTCCGAGGAAGCCACGTCGATGGCGAGAGCCACCTGGGAGCCGGGATTGTAGCCGGCTTCCTCAATCGCTTTGATGATATATGAAAAAGCTTCGTCGTGATCCTTGAGATTCGGCGCGAATCCGCCTTCGTCGCCAACGCTGGTAACGTGTCCGTCTTTTTTCAGCAAGGCGGCTAAAGTATGGAAAATTTCAGAACCCATGCGCAGGGATTCGCGGAATGTCTCCGCCCCCAGGGGCATGATCATGAATTCCTGAATATCGAGATTGTTGGGAGCGTGAGCGCCGCCGTTGATAATATTCATCAGGGGCACGGGCAAAGTCTTGGCCGTAAGGCCTCCAAGATACTTGTAAAGGGGAAGACCCAGGAAGAGAGCCGAAGCCCTTGCGCAAGCCATTGACACGCCAAGCATGGCGTTGGCCCCGAGCCGGGATTTGTTATCGGTCGCGTCCAGATCGATCATTGTCGCGTCGATCTGACTCTGGCGAAGGGAATCCATGCCCTCGATGGCGTCGGCGATCTCGTCGTTTACATGTTCGACGGCTTTGGTAACTCCCTTGCCAAGATAGCGCTTTTTGTCGCCGTCGCGCATCTCAAGCGCTTCGCGGCTGCCCGTGGACGCGCCGGAAGGCACCGCCGCTCTGGCGACAATTCCGGATTCCAACGCGACTTCGACTTCCACAGTGGGATTGCCGCGTGAATCGAGAATTTCGCGGCCGGTAACTGAAACAATCGTGCTCATGATCTCTCCTTTTTTCGCCCTTGCGATTTATGCGTATTGGACGCGCGGACAAAGTACCCGCGTCCATAATTTGCCAAATTGGACGGATGACGCGGGTTATCGATTCCCGCTCTCCTTTTCGTAATAGAGAAACCGCAGACCGTCCAGAATAAGATTGGGGACAACGTCGCGTTTAATGTTTAAGATATCATTTATTGTCTTCGCCCTTCCGCCCGTCAGGACAATCTTTGGCGGCGACGGAAGTTTTTTTTCCAGTAGAGAGATTAAGCCCTCCGCGAGGGCCGCGTAGCCAAACAGTAATCCGCAACGCATGCTTGTGGCCGTGTCTCGATCTATCTCCAGAGTCCCGGTCGCCATATCCAGATCGATTTCGGGAAGTTTCGCCGCGCTTTCGGACATGGCCCGCGTAGCGGACTCCAGACCGGGGAAGATCAGCCCTCCCTTGTACGAGC
This sequence comes from Desulfovibrio sp., assembly GCA_014804865.1. The sequence continues at coordinate 9,688 of JAAUYY010000015.1, read as the reverse complement.
GACCGGCGACGCAATCAAATGTAACGGCGGTGCCGAAGTCGATCACGATCAATGACTCCGCGTCTGGAAAAATTTTTCTGGCCGCCCAGGCTCCGACAAGCCGATCCGCTCCCGCCTCAAAAGGACGATCGTATTCGTTCCTGAGCGGAATTGGGAGGTCGACGGGCGCGAAAAGACAAGGACATCCCAGATAACGACGAACCGCGTCGCGCAGGATCCCATTTTTGGAGGGAACCACGGACGCCGCGACGCAAGCCTTTATTTTGCCCGGCTCTATTTTCGCGAATCGCGCGATATCGAGCAAACGCAAGCCCAAGCTGTCGCCGGTCTCCCCGTTTTTCGAGGGCAAGGCGAAAGACGCGAGGATTCCGCGACTGTGGGCGAAACTGATTTTTATGGAAGTGTTGCCTATATCGCAAACTAGAATATCCGCGTCCATTCTCTCCGCGTCCTCTCGCGTTCACAGGGCGAGATTATGACGCATCGCCGATCTAAAATCAAGAGCTTGTCGCGAAACGCGAACCCGCGCGACGAGCCAAAACGAAATTACCGCTCGCCGCGTGCCGGCTTTTTAACGGCCAGAGTCGCGAAAGGAAGCGATCAGGCGCCCGCTTTTTACAGGGGCGAAACCTAGCGGCAGATCGCGCCAATATAAAGACGCGACCCCCTCCGCGGAGACGCCGACGGCGCGACCGGCTAGAAATTCTCGCGCTTGCTCGATTCGCTCCCAGATAACGACGGATCCGTCTTTCCGCGCGAGACGGCGCGCGCGACTGTCAGGAATGAACAGGCTTCGTCCCTTGTCCTCGCGCATTTTGCCGACAGGAAAGCCGCGCCATTTGAAATTCCGCGGGAGCAGTTCGAAAGCCCCGTCGGGCAACCAGTAGATTTTGTCGCCAAAGATCGCCGTTTTGCCGCCGACAAGAGACGAGACATCGGCGAAGGGAGAAGCCAGGCGCGAAATATCGAAATAATTAACGGAAAAAAGCTCCTTGTCCGACGCGGGAGCCTCGCCGTCCGGTTTGCGCAGGAGCGACAAATAAAAACCTTGGGCGGATGATTCTTTCCCGTTTACCAGAAGGCAACCAGCCACGCTGGGCAGGAATGAAAATCCCTTAAATTCCGCCAAAGGCTCGCGAATCAAACCGAGGGACTCGGCGTAAAGAGTCTGTTCTTCATTTTCGGCGGGATTTGTGGTGCATGTGGAGTATAGGAGTCGTCCGCCAGGGGCGAGAAGCGTCGCGGCCCGCTTTAAAAGCGCCCGCTGGATCGCGGTCAGGCGCGAAATTTTGTCTCCTTTCCAGATTTTGCGCGCGCGCGGATTTTTTTCTTCAGTCCCCCAACCCGAGCATGGAGGATCAAGCAGGATATATTTCCAGGAACCCGGCGTAAGCGGAGTCTTTTCCCCGGGATAAGAGCAAGTCGCGATCTGGAAAAGATTGGAGGCGGCGACATTGGCGCGCAAGGTGGCGAGTCTCGCCGGATTTGGTTCGTTGGCTAATACGAATCCTTCGGATCCGGTCAGTTGCGCCAGAAAGCCGGTCTTGCTTCCCGGACTGGCGCACATATCGAGTATCGCCGAGCCGCGGTCGGGCGCCAGGGCGAGCGGCGGCAACATGGAGGAGCGATCCTGAATATACGCGTAGCCGAAAAAGGCCGCCAGGGAAGAGCCCAGAGGCTTCGGCTCTTCGAGCAATCTTTTGCACCATGGCGAAAAGGGTTCGTCTTCGAATCTGTACCCTTCGGCTTCGAGCAATTCTTCGACGTTCTTTTTTTCGCTTTCGTCGCATACCAGGCGAAAAGATCTCATTTTTTTGACGACGCTCATGCTAAATTTGCCCCCACTGATTCCGCGTCGAGCGGAACTCCGCGCGTCCGGAATTGGAAATAACGCGTTTTAAATTTGGATTAGCGCTTGACAAGGCGACTCGCCTGCTGTTAAAAATATGCGAAACATAAATTTTTCCGTAAAAACGCCCGAGCGTCGCGGAGGCATCGTGCCCAATACAATGGAAAATATAAGTCTGAAGCATGACAATGGCGACGCCTTGCGCTTTCGCGGTCGTCTTTTTTCCGAATGCTCGTTTTTCGATGAGGAAAGCGGCAGTCTCACGAGACAGCAACTTTACGTAACCGACGCCGGCGAGCAAATTTATTACATAGTGCGCGGAACTGGCAAGGATCGCAGTCGCGTGGCCTATCGCGTCTCCGTGGACGGCGACTCCTGCGTCATGGACAACGGGAAGGAATCTATCGCCATGAGCTTCGATATGCTAATGCTCGCTGTGCGAAGCTTATGCGGGCTGGCTTCGGACGCGAAACCTCCCATCGCCGCCGTCGAAGATATGCTCAAGGCCGCCAACGCCTAAACTTCGATATTTTCGCCCGCGGGCGAGTTTACCGTATCAAAACCATTTTTCGCTTTCGCGCTCGCTCTTGCGCGACGGCGAAAATATGGTTATTTTTTTTGCGTTAAAATTTAATTTGGCCGCTTTCTCCGCGGCGGAGGCAAAATATGAAAAAAGATATTCATCCCAAAGTTTACAACGCGACCATCACTTGCGCCTGCGGCAACAGCGAGCAGGTTCTTTCCACCAAGGGCGAGCAATTGCACGTGGAAGTCTGCTCCGCCTGCCATCCTTTCTTTACCGGCAAACAGCGTTTCCTCGATACCGCCGGTCGCATTGATCGCTTTCGTAAAAAATACGCCAAGTTTGAGCAGAAATAATCTATATCGCCTGATAAATATTTCGCTCCTTAATCTGGCCGCCTCGCGCCCGTCCGTGGGCGGTCAGGCCGTTTTCGAGGGAGTGATGTTGCGCAACGGAGACTATTGCGGCTTGGCCGTGCGCAAATCGGACGGCGGAATTTACGCGGAGAGAATGCCCTGGGTTTCTCTGGCGACGCGCGGATTTCTCGTCTGGCCTTTTGTTCGCGGGTTTCCTATTCTGCTCGAGACGCTGATCAACGGCGTAAAGTCTTTTAATAGATCCGTAAGCTTGGCCGAAGAGGAGAGCGGCGGGAGTTGCGCGGTAAGAACGACGTTAAGTCTGATCCTTGCCATTGTCGTCGCGGCGGCGCTTTTTGTGTTCGCCCCGCATCTCCTGTCCATGCTCATGCATTCGCTGAAGCTGGGCGCCGATGTCGACGGCTTTAGTTTTCATATCTGGGATGGATTTTTCAAGTGCGCCATCTTCCTGGCCTATATTTATTTTATCGCTTTTTTCCCTGATATACGCAGGATTTACGAATATCACGGCGCGGAGCATATGACTATTGGCGCTTGGGAATCGGGGGAGGTAGTAAGCGCGAGAAGCGCCTCGCGATGGAGTCGTCTGCATCCGCGATGCGGCTCGACCTTCGTTCTTGTTGTCATATGTGTGTCTTTGCTTGTTCAGGCCGCTCTGATCCCTGTTTTTTTGAAAATATGGACTCCGGCCAATCCCGCGGCCAAACACGTATTGACAATTTTTTATAAACTCGCGCTCGTTGTCCCAGTAAGCGCTCTCGCCTACGAAGCTATCCGTTTTGGGGCGAATCTTCCCCGCGGTCGCCTTTCCTTTATATTGCAATCCCCCGGACTGGCCCTGCAGAGGCTGACTACGCGGGAACCGGACAGCGAGCAGCTAGAGGTCGCGGTGGTCGCGNTGNANGNGGCTCTTGGGGCCGANGGAGNGGACGAAACTATGCCGGTCGCTTATTCGCGGGTAAACAATTTGGACNACACGGAGAAATAATGTTCGCGAAGCTCGAGGGACTCGAGAGAAAATACGACGAGCTCGAAAAAAGCCTTGGCGATCCGGAAGTATTTAATGATCCGGAAAAGTATAAAAAAATCGCGAAAGCGCGGGCCGATTTGCGGGAGATAGTGGAGCTTTATCGGAGGCACAAGGCGTTAACCGCCGAGATAACGGAGAATCGGCAACTGCTAAAAGACGAGGATCCCGAGATCCGCGCGATGGCCCATGAAGAGATCCGCGAGGCTGAAGACGAATTGCCGAAGCTGGAGGAAGCTTTAAAGATCGCCTTGTTGCCTACGGATCCCCTTGATGAAAAAAATATAATCCTTGAAATACGCGCCGGAACGGGAGGCGAAGAAGCNGCTCTCTTCGCGGCCGATCTTTTTCGGATGTATTCGCGCTACGCGGATCTTCAGGGATGGAAAGTGGAGAAGTTAAGCGAATCGATCGCCGACAGCGGCGGCTACAAGGAAATAATCTGCCTTATTTCGGGAGACAAGGTATATAGCAGATTGAAATACGAGGCTGGCGCGCACAGGGTGCAACGCGTGCCCGCGACCGAGACCCAGGGAAGGATTCACACATCCGCCGCGACTGTCGCCGTGATGCCGGAAGCCGAAGAAGTGGATTTGGAAATAAAGCCGGAAGATCTGCGAATTGATATATTCAGGGCGTCGGGAGCCGGCGGGCAGCATGTAAACAAGACGGAATCGGCCGTGCGCATTACCCATCTGCCGACGGGAATAGTCGTCTCCTGTCAGGACGAGCGCTCGCAACACAAGAACAAGGCTCGGGCGATGAAGGTTCTCGCTTCCAGGCTTTTAGCCGCGGAGACCGAAGCGCGAAATCAGGAGCAGTCGGCCGATCGCAAGGCGCAGGTTGGCACGGGGGATCGCTCCGAGAGAATACGCACTTACAATTTTCCTCAAGGNCGNTGCACNGATCATCGCATAAACCTTACTCTCTATTCGCTTGACAAGATAATGGAAGGCGAGTTGTCGCCTCTTCTTGACGCTCTCGCCACTTCCGCCCAGGCGGCCGCCTTGCGCGAGCAGGCCGAGAAAAGATAAAAGCNGTTCAGCGAAAAAAAGGAACGAAAATGCTCGAAGTCAATCTCTCCCGCGCGCATAGCATGATAAAGGTTTACGCGGAAAAGCTTCGCTNCCGTCGCGAAGAGCTGGAGAAAAGCCGCAAATCTTTCGNCTTCTCAATCCTGGCTACGACGACTGACAAAGATTTGCGCGAATTTCAGGAAAGAATAGAGAAGCGCAAGGCTAAAAACGACGCGATCCTGGAGGAGTGTCTAAAAATNCAGGCCTATATAGCCTATCTCAAAAAAACGATAGAGGACGGCAACGTAAACTTTGGGATAGGCGCCAAACTGCTCAAGGCCGCTTATCTTTCTCGCGAAATCGATCTGCTGACCGANTATCGCGAGATGGCCAGAATGGGGCTCGATCCATCTCCCGAGCCTATTAAGGACACAGATTATTACAAGACAAGTTTTACGGAAAACAACAAGGTTTATTCTCTTTCGCTATATATGTACGACGAGTCCGATATGGATCAAATATCGTCGNGAATCGCGGAGCTAAAGAACGAGCTTGTCGCCGCGAACGACGAGATCGCTTCGCTGAATCAAACGAANGTCGCGAAAATAAAGGAATTCGACGAATTTCAGANGAAAGATTTTGACGCGGAGTAATCCCCGTCAAAACCGCGAAAGNGAAACTGCCTCGCTGACCTCGGCAAAGCTCCGTTTGGCGANNGACANTAAATTTATTAATTGGTCATTGAGTCGGCGCCATGCGACGGAAGCGAATTATTAGGTCGTAGGTCTTCTTTTNTTGGTTGTATAAATCGTTAGNCAGCGTCGGNCNTTTTCTTATTCGCGGGTTTTCCGGCGCCTCNTATCGGGGGCGCCTTTTTTATTCGATGAGTCCTCCGCCGTCGCGCCTTATATGGCGAGCAGACCGGTCGCGGGATTGCCGAAGGCATCGAGCATGGTTCCGCCCCGTTCCACGCGAAGATCGTGCCCAAGGGACGAGGCGAGTTTGTTAAAGAATACGCTTCTGGCTGATTCGCGATCCATCCCGCCTCGATGCGGTCCAAAATTATAATGGTTCCCGCCCTGAAACATACAAAAAAAGAGAGGCCCCATCCCCGTCAGTTTTCCTTCCTCGGGGGAGCGTAGAGCCAAGTCGCGGGCTATATTCTGAAAAACTTCATTATCCCAGTTTGAAATTTCCAGAGTGATGACCATAAATGGCAAGGGATCCGGATGATCCTTGTCAATTTTATGATAAACGAGCATAGCCCAAGGGTAGATAATGGGCATAGAATAGGGCGAGGCGTTTTCTCCGCCCTCTTCGGAATATAAAATGGACAATGGGTATTTTTGAAGGATCATGAAATAGCGATCCGCGAGCCATAACTCGCCGTCATCGACGCTCGACCAGGGAGCGGGACATGTGCGCATAAGATTATAATCGATTGGAGAGAATTTTGACATAATGCAAACTCGCGCGAATTGGAGCCGCGGGCGCGGCGTCGCGAATATTTGTCGCGTTCCTCGCGGAAATCGAGGCGTTGAACGCGAAAATTCCTATAGTTGTTTCGCGGAAAAATCGTTAGACAGAGGGATATCGACCGCGATTTAAACCAGTTTTCGGACAACCGCGACGTTTTTCCCGTTTTGGAAGGGCAACTACGGTTGTCCGAAAATAATTTTTTCCCAGTTTTGTCGCCTTCTACTTTGTCTCCGGAGGGGCGGAGTCCGTCGGCTTTTGAGAATCGGAGGTCGAAGCGCCAGGTTGAGGCGCCGAGGAATCCGTAGCTGACGGGCTTGCGCTTTCCGGCGCGGCGGGAGAAGCCGAAGTCTGGTTTTCCGCGGGAGTTTGGGGCGACGTCGTGTCGGGAGCGGTCGTCTTTTGCTCCGGGGCGGGAGATTGAGTCGCGGCGGGCGCGGGAGATTGCGTCGTCGAGCTTTCCTTTTCGGGCGGCGGAATATCCTCTATGCGAACATCCAGAATTTGCGACTCGGACTCCGGACGCGAGCTTGTAACGTAAGTGTAACTCAAGGATGTAATCACAAAAATAACGCCCATTAACGCCGTGAGTTTCGCCAGGATACCTCCCGCGCCTGTACTGCCGAAAACGGACGAATTGCCTCCGCCAAAAATCACTCCCATACCTTCTTTGCCCGATTGCAAGAGGATAAGAACGACAAGCAGGAAGCAGACAATTAAATGCAAGGTTAAAATGAGAGTCTGCACTAAATCCTCCAAATCGCGCGCCCTGAAGCGGGCTACGATTTACGCTCCGATAATCTGAAGGAAGCTGGACGCCTCCAGGGAAGCGCCGCCTACCAGAAGACCGTCCACATTGTCAAGCGCGAGGATCGAGCCCGCGTTGTTCGCTTTGACGCTGCCTCCGTACAAGATCGGCATTTCGGCGGCCATATCGCCTATTAAGCCGCGCAAAATCGAGCGAACTTCGGCGTGCGCCTCAATGATCTCGGTCGGCCCGGCGACTTTTCCCGTGCCAATGGCCCAAACTGGCTCGTAAGCGATAACCAGCTTGTCGGCCAGGCGGTCGCGTTCAGTCGTCCCCAACGGCGCGATGGCGGTGGAAAGCTGGCGGGAAAGGACGCTCTTGAGCTGGCCATCTTCGCGTTCCTTGAGAGTCTCGCCAATGCAGAGCATGATTTTAAACCCTTGGGCGAGACCGAAGGCGGTTTTTTTTTCTATTATGTCGTCGCTTTCATTAAAAATATGTCGGCGTTCCGAATGTCCGGTAAGCGCCCAGATGGCGCCCGCGTCGCGAAGCATCGCGGGAGAAATCTCTCCCGTGAAGGCGCCGGATTCGGCCGGATAGAAATTCTGTCCTCCCACCGCGAGATTTTTTACGCCGACGAAGGCGTCGGCGACTGTGGCTATGTCCGTGTATGGCGGGAACACAATGACAAGCCGATCATGGGGCGTTCCCTTGTCGAGGGCTTGGGCGAGAGTCGCCGCCTCTTTGGCCGCCTCCGGGCGGATCTTGTGCATTTTCCAGTTCGCGGCTATGATTTTTTTCATGAGTTTTCCTTTCCCAGCCTGGGTATAATTATAGATTTACACAATAAACCAGCGCGTTTTCTCCCGTGTCCGGATAATATCTACGCCTGACGCCGCTTATTTCGAAGCCGCGTTTTTCGTATAGACGAATCGCCGGATAATTGCTTTCCCGCGTTTCGAGCGTAACTTTTTGCATACCCATATTGCGGGCGGTTTGCAAGAGAGAACGCAGGATAAGGTCGCCGTAGCCGCGGCGCCTTTCGTCGGGAAGCACCGCGAAATTCAGTATTTCCATTTCTTCCGGATGGCGATAGAAAGAGATATAGGCCAGAAGCGTTTTGCCCCGCCAAAGCCCGTAAGCGCGAAACGCGTCCTGTTTTAAGGCTTCCAGGCATTGCTTTCGGCTCCAGGGGAGAGAAAAGCACAGCGTTTCCAACTCGCTCATGGCATCCGCGTCCTCCAGGGCGAGTTTTCTGAAGCGGGTCGAACTTTCGCTATCCATCATGAAATTTCGGAAAAAAACCATCGTTTTAGATCGTTTCGACTGGGGAAACGCCCAATCTTCGAGACCGGATTTGACGGAAGTTCTCGATCAGGCTTCGCGGCCTATTTGTCTCATGCCCGCCGCGGAAGCCGCTCGCCTTTCCCTTCCGCATAAAGCCGCGGCCCTTCTCATATCCGACAACAAGAATCGTAAAATCTTGCGCCTAAACTCCAAAAATGAATTCGGCTTCGTCGCCGAGGGATTTATCCCTGCCGGAGAGTCGGTCGAAGACTATATACGCCAGTTGACGCCGGATTGGGCGCGCGGGGAGCCCGAGCCGCTTTTTGTGGTTCCCGCCAGCGCGGGGACGCGATTCGCGCGCCTTTATGTGTACCAGGCGCGTTGCTCTTGCTGTCCCGCGGACGACGCGCTCCTTCCTCTCCATAAAAACGAGTACGAGGCTCTTCTTTCGCGCGGATACGCTTTTTGCCCCGTGTTTAATTTCGTCGCGCGAACCGCGAACCTGAACTGGATTTAGCGCGTATTTAATAAATCCAGCATCTTGTCGTGTATAGGGCCGTTCGAAGCTAGCAACGGAGTCCAAGGGCGCGTCGGCGTTCCGTCCATAGCGGTCGTCTTTCCTCCGGCTTCTTCGACAATAAGCCAGCCCGCGGCCATATCCCAAGGCTTCAGGATCGCTTCGTAATAGGCGTCCATCCTGCCGCAAGCCACATAGCAAAGATCGAGCGCGGCCGAGCCAAGCCGACGCAGCCCCTGCGTTTCCGGCAAGACTTTTTTCAGATTCGCGAGCAACGCGGCCAAATTTGGCTTTACTTCGTAAGGGAAACCAGTGGCGACTACGGCGTCGCGCAAATCCCTTACGGAAGACGTTTTTATAGGCGAATCGTTGAGAAAGGCTCCTCCGCCGGAGACAGCCCTGAAGCATTCCCCCATGATTGGCGCGAAAACAACGCCCAGCGCGGGTCTCCCGCGTCGCGCGAGAGCGACGGAAACGGCGACCATCGGAATTTTATGCACAAAATTTGTAGTGCCATCCACAGGATCGACGATCCAGGCGAGTTCCTGATCGACATTCTTTTCGTCGTCTCCCTCCTCGCCGACAAAACCGGCGTCCGGCAAAAGCCGCGACAATTCGTCTTTTAGAAACGCCTGAACCGCGAGATCGGTTTCGGTAACCAGATCAATCGCCCCTTTATGGCGCGTCGTTCTTGGCTGGTTCCACGCGTCGGAAATAATCTCTCCCGCCTTTTTTATGACTGGAAGAGCGGACTCAAGCAAACTGGAATAGTTTTCGGGAATCATGGCGAGGCTAGTTGATGAAGATAGGTTCGTATTTGGCGCGGTTGAGCATGGTTTTAGCTGTCCCGCGCAAAACTGTGGTAAGC
>JAAUYY010000014.1 GCA_014804865.1 Desulfovibrio sp. | reverse complement strand
GCTTCCGCAAAATTTTCATTTTGCCGAAGCCTCCGCGTCGGATTCGCTTTTATATTTTTGGTCTGTCTATTTTATCGTCGTTAATTGATTTGATTTTACGCCAAAATTACGCGCCAAAAACAGCTATCTAAGCCGAGGCTTCGGCAAAATGAAAATTTTGCGGGTCGAGCGCTTGATCGCGCGTTCCCTTTTTCCTCGCCAGGTCTAAAAAATTCTTTTTTCCAGCGTCCTTTCGGCGACATTCCGCGGATTATTATTTAATAGAGCGTATATTTATTCCTGGGATTCGCGTCCTAATCTACATGATCAAGGACGATGGATCTGAGCATATTGGCGATTCCAAGGGCGATAACAGCGAGGATAAGCGTCACCGTCACTCCGTAGATCCTGCGAGGTTGCCAGGCGTATTCAGGATGAGAAGGCGATTGCAAAACGGCCACCAGCTTCAGCGTTCTCGCGGCGTCCATGCGTCCCTTTTCAAGACAGACCAGGGCGTTCTTGTAAACGTCCTGCTTCATGGCGACTTCTTCTTCAAGACGCGTCTCTTCGCCCATCAGGGCATTAAGCGCTTCGCCCGAGGCGGAAGCCAGTTTTTTATTCTCGGCGTCGATTTGCGCCTGAACCGCGTGGAGAGATTGCTCGAGAGATTTTCTGGTGGAGTGGCTTTTATCGAGCGTGGCGGGCAANGAGGCCAGCTGGGTTTGCAGACGCGTTCTCTGTTCTTCAAGCTTGGCTATAATCGCGCGAAAGCTCTGGATCGTGGCTGTGGGGGATANGAGACCTTTTCGGTTCTGGAAGGCCAGAAGCTCCTCTCTCGCGTCTTTTACGCGATCCTGCGCCGCTTCAACTTGCGTTTCCAGAAAGCGCACCTGCGCTCTGGCGAGAGCGTGCGTCATCTCGTTCATATAACGTTCGCCTTCCTTGACCAGACCGGCTGTAATATCCGTAGCCATTTCGGGAGAATACGCTTCGGACGTAATTCTAATTACGCCGGCGAATTCGTCGTACTCGACGCTGACCCTGTTCAGGAAATGCCGGTAAAACCACTCGATCGAAGCGTCCGGGAACCACATTCTCGAAGCTATATCGTGNTCCGAGGAGCTATAATGGGCTCGCAGATCGAGATATTTATCAAGTTTATTGAGCATATCGATAGAAAGCAGATGCTCTTTTAACACTAATTGATCGGGAATTGTTACGCCCGTGGTCGACGACCCTTTCAGAACTGAAAAATCCAGACCGGAAGCCGCGACTTGATCAGTGCTTTGAACCTGAATAATCGCGGACGACACATACCGATCCGAGGCCAGGAGAAAATAGGCGACGAATCCAAGAGCGACTACAAGTATCGCGATATTGACCCATTTAAAAATCTTGCGGACAAGCTTGGTGTCGTCCCCCATCTGGACGATGGGCAGATCCAGATTTTCTTTTATTGTATTTGGAGCGTTCATTGACAGGTCTCCTTGTACGCGTAGAGCGCGTCGTCAATCTTGTCGTACCAGATCGCCTTGCCATTGTATAGAAATATTCCAGATTGGCAAAATGATTTTAATGTGGCGTCGTCGTGGGCGACCATAATCAGACTGGATCGGCGCACGGCGTCCTCGAATGCCTTTTTGGCTTTTTTTCGAAAAGTGGCGTCGCCGGCCGAGGTAGCCTCGTCCGAAATATACACGTCAAAGTCGAAAGCCATGGAAAGCGCGAATTGCAAGCGGGAGCGCATACCGGAGGAATAAGTTTGGATAGGCTCGTCGAAATACGTTCCCAGTTGGGCGAACTCTTCGATGCGTTGAACCCTCTCTTCGAGTTCGTCCTGAAATCCATGAATTCGGCAGACGAACTTGGCGTTTTGGCGACCGGTTAGCGTGCCTTCGAGTCCGCCTCCGTTCATGGGCCACGACACGCGGCAATTCCGCACAACGCGGCCCTTGGTAGCGTAATCTACTCCGCCGATTATGCGCAAAAGCGTGGATTTTCCCGCGCCGTTTTTTCCGATGAGNCCCACGCTCCGACCGGTGGGAATCAGGAGATTAACGCCGCGAAGCACCCATTCGCCAACGCCGCGTTTCGTTTTATATCTTTTATGCACATCCTGANCGAGGANCATCGTTCCATCAACCTTCTNTGAAAGAGTTTGAATGATATTAGTCCGGCGAAAAAGAACGCCGCGCTCCAAACGCTCAAATACGCCAGGCTCGCGTCAATCCCGTGATAGGGATAAAANAAGCTCTGTCGAACCAGCTCNAGCGCGTGCNCTACGGGATTATACAAAAAATATTCTACGAGACGAGGGGGCATCCTGACCAAAGGGATAATGGCGCCGGAAGCGAAATAGAGGGGGAGCATGAAAATCATGAAAATATGGCCGGATTCAGGGATTAGGCGCATTATGACCGCCGTAATCATGCCGTAGCCGAGGGCGAGGAACCATAAGGCGACGCACGCGCAGACGATAGTCAACGGATCCCTCGGGATGAACGAGTAGCCGCATAAAAGCGCGATAATCGCGACGATAGTAGCTGTTAACCCCATGGAGAAAGCCTCGACGCTTCCTCTCACAATAGCCGCGTCCAGCGGTTTTACTTGCCGGAAAGCGAAGAAAGCCTTGTTGCAATCAGCGGNATGTTGGGTTTGAACGGCCGTGCGCCTGAAAAGAAAAAAGACCAGCATCCCGGAAAGCAACCATTCGATGACTGGAGCGCCTGTGGGAGAACGCCCGTTTAGCAACGAATAATACGCCCCAAAAAAAGAGAGGTGCAAAATAGGCTCAATGAGAAGCCACGCCCACGCCGCGCGACTTCCAAAAAAGCGATCGAGCGTCTCGCGGAGGAATAATCCGTGCCAGACGGCGAAAGTATTTGAAATTGGAGAGCCCATATTATTTATAAACCAAATCCTTGTTATTTCTATCTTACGGCGTCCATCTGGTATCGACCAATGCTCAACGACGGGGTCAGCACCATGCCGACCATCGCCAGAAATTTGGTAAGCTCCGTCGCGGGCATATTGGACACATACATTAAGTCCTTATCCTGCATGGGAAAATTCTGCGTCGCGAAGAAAGACGCCGGATTCTGGAAATCCACCTGATACACGACCGGAATTTTCCCGTCGAGGGGAATTTCGGAGGGCTTTTCTTCCACTACGTTCGGATCCTCAAACCGGAAAATAAACACGCCCGCGGGATCCGCGCGGTTGTCGTTCAGGCCGCCCGAGCGGGCCAGAGCCTGCGCGAGAGTGATGCCGCTGGCCTCGAAAGGCACTTCCGCGTTGCGTCCCGTCGCGCCCAGCACTGAAAATGTCCAGGGCTGGAAATACGCCGAAATCACGTCGCCGGGCATCAGGGAAAGATTTTGTTTCGGGTCTTCGATAATCTTGTCCAGAGGCATGCGGGCGTTGACGCCGCGGCGCGAAAGCTGCACGAGAACTTTATTTAAAGGTTGCTCCACGCCTCCGGCCGAGGCCAGAGCGTCGAGAAGTTTTTCGCCCCGGGGCGTCAGAGGAATGTTGCGACTCTGTTTTACGTCGCCGATGACCGACACCTGGGAATTGACGCTGTTAGAAACGCTGACCATGACCTGGGGATTGTTCGCCAGCCCGTCGAGACGGGAGGCGATCTCGTCCTGTATCTTGCTCAAGGAGCGTCCCGCGACCTTCACTCTCCCGACAAAAGGTATAGTGATCGAGCCGTCTTCCATGACCATCTGCGGCGGAAGCTTTTCGCCGCCGCCCGCCTGCGCTCCCAGATTTGGATCAAGAGTAGAAGTGCGGAAGAGGATGGCTGGCGCCGCTTCCCAGATGGTTACGCTTATGGAATCGCCAGTGCCTATGGAATAGGAGACTTTGCCTGTCTTATCGAAAACTTCCGCGAGGGTGGGCGGCTTTTTCTGACTGCCCAGTCTCTTCGCGACCTCGTTGTCGACCGTTATAATTTTGACGCCGACCGGCTCCTCCTTTTTTTCTATATCTTGGACAACGCTGCGGGAGGGCCCCGAATGCGGCATTAGCGAGCAACCCTGCAATATAAGCGCCAGTATGCAAAGAACGCAAAGCTCCTTCTTGCCGAAATACTTGTTCATGTCTCACCTTCCGCCGAGTCTGGCCGCTAATTGGCAACAAGCGCGGATATCTTCCTCCGAATGATCCGCGTTCACAAAAAAGCGCAAACGGGACGCCTTTTCTTCCACAGCCGGATGGATTATCGGCTGCGCGTTGACTCCGGCGTCAAAAAGCCTGTTGGAAAGCTCGATGGNTTTGCGCGAGCTGCCTAAAATTATGGGTATAATNGCTTTACCACAACTTGANCCGGCGTTCAAGCCCGCCTCGCGNATCAATTCCAGGAACAGACGCCCGTTTTCGTTTAGTCTCGNTACTCTATCGGGTTCTTCTCGCATGAGCTTTAGCGCCGCGAGAGAGGCCGCGGCCAGGGGCGGAGAGATGCCTACGCTGTAAACGAANCCCGGAGCCTGCGCCTTGAGCAATTCGACAAGCTCCGANGATCCGGCGATATAGCCGCCGCAGGNGGCGAGAGTCTTGCTGAGCGTGCCCATCCAGATATCGACGCTGTCGCCCGCGATTCCGTAATGCTCCGCCAGNCCCCTTCCAGTCTTGCCCAACACTCCGAGGGAATGCGCTTCGTCGACCATTAAAAAAGACTCGAATCGATCCCGCAACTCCAGAAGCGCGGGCAAATCCGCTATGTCGCCGTCCATGCTGTAGTGGCCCTCGACGACTATCAGCGCTCGCTCGAAGCGCCCGCGTCTCTCTTCCAGCGCCCTCTCCAGATCTTTCATATCGTTATGCGCGAAGGGCTTGCGGGCGGCGCCCGAAGCGCGGATCCCCTCGATGACGCTGTTGTGGATCAGGCTGTCGTGAAATATTATATCCCTTGGGCCAAAGAGCGTAGAGATTGCGCTGACATTCGTAGCGTGCCCGCTTACAAGGACTACGCAGTCCTCGGCGTCGTAAACGTCGGCCAGCGCTTTTTCCAGCTCCCTTTGCGCCGGTCTTTCGCCCGCGACAAGACGACTGGCGCCGGCCGACGTGCCGTAGCGATCGATCGCTTCCTTCGCGGCCCGCGTAACGCGGGGATGCCCGTTGAGACCGAGATAATTATAGTGGGAAAAGTTTATGTATTCTTTCCCTCCGATGACTGTATGCGCGCCTCCGCGTCCCTCGTGAACGCGGAAGAATGGATCGCCCACGCCCAATTTTTTCGCCGCGCTCTTGAGAAGCCGTATTTCGGCGAGGCCGGGATGATCGGCGAAAGATGGCCTTTTGCCGCCCGTCTCCTGCCTTATCCTGTCGGTCCATGATTGCTGATCCGAATCGCTGCGCTTTTTCCGCAGGATGGAGTTGAGAAACTGGCTGGAAACGCTCATTTCTTTTCGGCCTCCATTTCGGCTAATATTTCTTTCGCCTTTTCGGGAGCTATGTCCTCGGAATGTCGTCTTGCCAGCTCCGACAAGAGGTTGTCGGGAGTTTCGTCTTCCTCGTCGCGCAGTTTTCCAGCCATTCTCGAAGCCAATTGCCTCGCGCTGGGGCCGTCTTGCAGGAGCATGGGCGGCAGACGCAATCCCGTTTTCTGCTCCAGACTCAATGCGAGCTCCATGGCCATCAGCGAGTCGAGCCCCAGAGTTTGGAGACCGCGCCCGGGATCGATCATCGTCGCGTCAATTTCCAGCACGCGGGCGGTTTCGGCGACAATTACGCGGCAGATTCTATCGAGCGCCTCTTCCTGCGGGAGNGATTCCAGCTCTTCCCGCAGGGTNGAGCCTGACGCCGNGCCTTCGTCCTCGTCCGCGAAGCGCGTCGCCAAAGNCATCCTGCCGGGTTCTTTGGGGAACAGTCNCGACGCCGTTTTCCAGTTCGCGTTCGCNACGATGAACGTTCCGTCGCGACCGAGCANCTCGTCAAATTGATCGAGCGCGGTTTCCGAGGAGAAAGGCTCCCTGCCGAGGAATGAGGCCAGACTCTTGCCGACAGTGGCGTTGCGAGCCAGATAGCCGACGTCCGAAACCGGTCCCCAGGCGATCGCCGTCGCGGNTAGTCCCNGTTTNAGNCGCTCGCGGACNAGTCCTTCGAGCCCNGCGTTCGCCGAGACATAATTTCCCTGGCCNGGGTTGCCGAGCGCGACGCTNACCGACGAGAANACGACGAAATATTTTAAAGGCANGTCCCGGGTCGCGTCGTGAAGATTGATCGCTCCGACCAGCTTCGGGCGAAGGGANACNTCGAAATCCTCCGCGGTCATGTCCTTCAGATATTTGTCGTTAAACACNGCCGCCGCGTGAACTACGCCGCGCAACGGAGCGTCCTTGTATTTTTCGACGAGANCTCTTACGGCGGTCGCGTCCGCGAAGTCGCAAGCCTCAAAGCGGGCTTTCGCGCCCATGGCCGCGAACTCGGCGCGAATCGCGTCCGCTTCGGGCGCGTCGCCNCCGCGACGGCTGGCCAGGATTATNTCCTTGACGCCATTTTTCGCGAGACGCCGCGCCGTCGCCAGNCCGAANCCGGAAGTTCCGCCGCTTACGAGCCAGGCGCCGGAGTAATCGCGAGCCGTCTCGCGCTTCGCGGCCAGATTCGGGAGGGCGGTCATATCGATGACGATCTTNCCCATATGCTTCGCCTGCTGCATGGCGCGGAAGGCCTCTTTGGCCTGCGAAGCCGGGAAGACCCTATGCGGCGGCGNGATGAAAGTTCCGTCGCGCAGAAAGCCCATNACTTCCTCGAANAGCTCGATGGCCAGATCGGGCTTCGCCGCGAGAAGCTGATCGACGTCGATGCTGAAATANCTGATATTTTCCTTGAACGGTCGCAAGCCGAGGCTTGTGTTTTCCACATAATCGCGTTTGCCTAGCTCCAGGAAGCGGCCAAAGGGNTTCAGGAGCGCCGCGCTTCGCCGCATCGCCTCGCCGGCGAGAGAATTGAGGACGACGTCGACTCCGCCGTATAANTCGGTTATTTCGTCCGCGAAGTCGAGACTCCGCGAGTCGAAGATGGCGTCCGCGCCGAGCATGCGCAGAAAATCGCGCTTTTCGGGAGTCCCGGCCGTAACCAGGATTTTGGCTCCAAGTTTCTTCAGGATCTGGATCGCGGCGAGACCGACTCCTCCGGCGCCGCCGTGAACGAGAACCGTCTCGCCGGGCCGAACCCGCGCCAGATATTTTAGCGCGTACCACGCTGTCATGAAGATTGTCGGGACGGAGGCCGCGGCGGCGAAATCGAGTTCGTCCGGCATAAGGGCCAGGGAATGATCCGGCGCCTGCGCGTGGCTCNAGAAACATGAGGACGCGAATCCCGCGACCCTGTCGCCAGGTTTGAATTTTGTCGTTCCGCGCCCTACGCGGGTAACGATCCCCGCGAGTTCCAGCCCAAGCGCGGCGCCCGCGAACCCGCTTTCCAGGGCGTCTTCGGGCAATAGCCCCATGCTGAACATTATATCNCTGAAATTCAGCCCGGCGGCCATAATCCGGACTTCGACCTCATTGTCCCCGAGCTCGAACTCCCCGAGTTCCGTCCAGGTCAGGTTGTCAAGTCTGCCCGGGGGGCAAATATCAAGTCTGCAACGTTTGGCTCGCGTCGTCTCGCGCTTCGCGGGAACCAGCCGCGGAACGCGTCTGACGGTTCGATTCAGGGCGACTTCGTCTTCGTCGCCTNCGNNGACTANCTCTTCGGCGACAAGGGCGGCAGCCTCCTCGGCGCTCAAATCGAGACTCGCGTCGATAAGCCGGGGAGAGAGNGCGGGATATTCGTTTTGNATGACGCGACCAAGACCGGTCAGGGCCGCGGCCTCCGGTCGCGGCGCCGATCTGTTCTCGGGAAGATCNGCGCCNCCTCTGGTCGCGATCCAGAGCTTTTTGGATCTTTCCTCCGCCAGTCGCGTCGCGAGGGCGGAAAGTCGCGCGGGCGCGTCCCGGGATGGCGCGAAAGCGGCGACTACGTTTTCGCCGGAATCGTCGTCGGCTATTTCCTGTCCCAGCTTCCGCAATTCCGCGCCCAGAGCGCGGATAAAATCTTCGTCGTCGCCGACTAGCGACCAAACTCGTCTTTTTAGAATTCTCTCCTTTTCCTCGCGGGGTTTTTTCGCCGTTANAAGGAAGGCTCCGGCCCGCAGTCCGTCGGCGGCTTCGTCGACCCTGGCCGCCGGATTTTCGAAGCCTGTCTGCTGGAGCAACTCTTGCCACGCTTCGGGTGGCATACGCGAGGAGGCGGGAATACCGTCCGCGTTAATCTGCCACCACGATTCGTCGAGCCCTTCGATCAGATCCGCTCGCCAGTCCGCGTAGTTCTCGGCGAGAATGACCATGCCCCCGGGCTTGAGCAGACGGGAGGTGTTTTTCAGGGCGGCGAGAAGGTTTTTCGACTTATGGAGCGTCTCGCGCAGGATGACAATATCGAATTGTNCGTCGCCCGCGTCGGCTTTGGATGTGATCCAGTCGACCGGATCGGCGAAGGTNTGGCGAAAGTCCGCGAATACAGTGTTTAGCTGGTCGGTTANCCTTTGGGGCAAACGCGTCTCGGCTACGCGCGCGAGGCTGTATTTATCGGGAGACGCTTCGGAAAGGAGTCTCTCGGCCAGNGAATACGGGCCGAGCTCGAGGATATCGATTCGCTTGTCGGGATTTTTCGCGATCGCGCGGANAACGACGCTGGCGATAGCGTCGTCCGCGGCGAGGGACTCGGGGCCTGGCCAGTTTTTTTCGTCGGCTATGGCGTCCTTGCGAACCAGTTCCAGCAATTCGGCTTGAGTCATTTCGCCTCGCGCCGCCTTCGGCAAGTTTTCGAGGACGCGGGCCAGGGGCAGCAGCGCGGGGAGGAAGCGGGGAGCGAGCCGCCAGGTTTCCGTCCAGAGATCCTTCCAGGCGGGCAGATCGTCCGCTTGCGCNCCGTCCGCGCCGAGAAGTCCCTCCCGTTTTAGCAATTCCCGAGTCCATGAAAAATAGGCGGAATCGATCGGCGTCGCTCCGTCGCGATAGACGCTGGCCACGCCGGCGAGAGCTGTCGCCTCCAGTCGCGGCAATATTTCCCGATACCAGAGGCGCAGGGAAGCTTCGTCGCCGGATCGGGNGGCCAGGACTTCCGGCTCGACCAGCGGCTCTGCCCCGGCGGCGAGGGAANCGCGTCGGGGAGCGAGAAAATAGTCCATTGTCCAGCGACCGGTCGTTTCNNTGTCGGCGTCCCTTGAGGGCATGGCGCGAAAACGGCAATCCAGGGCGCGGGCCGCGATATTTTCGCCGGAGAATAGCTCGAAATCNGCGCGCAGGGATCGGCCTGAAACTTTCAGGAGGCGGGCGCGGATCCGATCTATTCGCCCAGCGGAGCGGATTTCGAGTTTTTTGGCTCCGATTGGCAGATAGGCCGAGCGGCCTTCGCGGCAAAGGGCGATTATGGAGTGAAAGCAGGCGTCCAGAACGCCGGGATCGAGAATGAAGCCGTCGTTTTCGCGGGGTTCCAGCTCGCACTCGGCGACGATTCCGTCCGTTCGCAATTTCGCGATTCGGCGGAAAAACGGGCCGTAATCGAGTCCCAGGGACGACGCCGCTTCGTAAAGTTTCGAACCCTCCCCGACTTCGGCATCGGTTGCCGCGGTTATATTTTTAAAAATTTTCGGCGGCGCCGCCACGACGCGGCAACGCAGATGCTCCGTCCATTCGCCTTCGGCCAGACGCGGGCGACTCGCCACGCGCAGGGAGCCGTCGTCGGGATTTATAGAGCAACGCAGGGTTTGCGCGCGGTTTTCTTCGAAGATCAAGGGGCGGAGGATATCAATATTTTCGAGGGCGACCATGTCGCGGCCAAGCCACTCGCGNCCGGCTTCGAGCGCCAGCTCCATATAGGCCGCGGCCGGAAAGATCGTCGCTTCGCCGACGCGATGATCGGCGAGCCAGGTCTCGCGACGGGGATCGAGGACGTTTTCCCAGGCAAACTGGGAGTCGGCCAGGCGCCAGCCGAGNAGGGGAGCGATTCGCCTTTGCGCGACGCGCGATTCGCTGGTGCGNGGATACCAGCAACGNTGTTTTTGCCAGGGGTAGAGCGGNAGGGGNACAAGATTTCCCTTCCGCGGGAAGAGCGCTTCGAGATGTTTGCGACCGGACAGGATGTGAATGGAAAGCGCGGCGCAGCGAAGTCTGGCGTAGCCCGCGGCGCTTTTCTGGAGGGTGGGCAGAACGCGAGCGCCGAGATCCTTGCCNAGATTTTCGCGCATATAGCGCTGAAGCACGGCGTGCGGGCCGATCTCGACAAANANNCGCATTCCGAGTCCGGCGAGCGTCTCCATGCCTCGCGAGAAATTTACCTGATCGCGCATATTGCGTTGCCAGTAATCGCGATCCAGCAGGGACGGATCGAGAACCCCGCCGGTAACCGAGGACACAAATATNGCGTCGTCNCCGCCGGCGGGCGAGAGATCGGCNAGCATACGCTCAAGATCCGGTCGCGCTTTGTCCATTTGGCGGCTGTGAAAGGCGTAATCCAGATCGAGGCGTTTAAAATAAATATTTCGTTTCTTGAGTTCGCGGCCCATGCGCTCGAGCGCTTCGGACTCTCCGGAGAGCGTGGCGTTGGCCGGCGAATTGGCCGCGGCGACTTCCAGGGAATCCGCGAGACCGAACTCGTCGATCAATTCTCGCGCTTCGCGACCGGAGAGCCCTACGGCCGCCATGCCTCCCGAGCCGCGCGTTGCGCTTTGGGACTGGCTCCGCGCGTGGATGACGGCGATGGCCTGATCGAGAGAGAGGGCGCCCGAGGCCCAGGCGGCCGCGATTTCGCCNACGCTGTGGCCCATTGTCGCGTCGGGAANGATCCCCGCGCGTTTGAGCATGGCCGCGATCGCGACCTGCATGACGAAGAGGAGCGGCTGGCTTATGGTCGTGTCGGCGAGATCTTCCTTCGTTCCGGACAANAATTTTTCGCGAACGCTGNAGCCCAGNACGGGTCGAGCCTTTTCNTCGAGNGAATCGAGGATCGAGNCGAATTCGGGCGATTCCTCGTAGAGCGTCTTGCCCATGCCGAGCCATTGGGCGCCNTTGCCNGAAAAAACAAAGGCGACGCCGCCGTTCGCTCCTCCGGCGCGCTCGATCGCCGTTTTCCCTCCNGGTTCGTCGGCCAGCCAGGCCTTNAGCTCGGCGATTAGCTCTTCGCGGGAGTCCGCCCAGAGGGCCAGAGTTTTATCCATGGCCGACCTGCGAAAGGCGCACGACCAGGCGTAATCGTAATAGTCTTCNTCCGAAGTATTNTCCAGTCGCTCGAGATGCGCTCGAGCCAGATCCTTTAGCGCCTGATCGGANGCCGCGCTTATGAAGAGCGGCGGAAAGGAGGCCTCGCGCGACGGCGTTCTCTCCGGCTTCTCGCCCGAGCCGAGGAGNATATGGGCGTTGAGTCCGCCGAAGCCGAAAGAATTAACGGCNCCNNTCAATTTCTTGCCGACCGGAAATTCGTAGCCTTCCGCCGCGCAGATTAGGTTCAGGCCCTTGAAATCGATCGAGGGATTGGGGGTGAAAGCGATGGGCATCGGCGGTATTTTGCCTCGCTCCATGGTCAGGATCGCGCGAACCATGCCGACCATGCCCGAGGCGGGCTCGAGGTGGCCAAAATTGGCCTTGGCCGAGCTTATGGGNAGCGGCGATTCGCGCCTCTTGCCATAAGCGGCGCCTATGGAGGCCGCCTCGATCGGATCGCCGACTGGAGTGCCAGTTCCATGGGCCTCCACGAAATCGATGTCCGTCGCCTGAAGTCCGCTTTTGTACAAGGTGTCGCGCATCAGTTCTGTCTGCGCCTCCGCGGAGGGAATNGTCAGGCCGGATTTGCGCGAGCCGTCGGAATTGACGCCGCTCGCGAGGATNACCGCGCGNATGGGATCNCCGTCGCGACGCGCCTGATCCAGCGGCTTCAGGAGGAATAGCGCCGCTCCCTCGCCGCGAACGTAGCCGTCTCCGGCCGCGTCGAAGGGCCGACACGTTCCCTTGGCNGANAGCATGGAGGCGCGACTGAAGCCGATGAAAGAATAAGGATGCATGAGCAGATTTACGCCGCCGGCCAGNGCCATGGGAACGTCGCCGTTCCTGATGGCCTGACAAGCCTGATGCAGGGCCGCGAGGCCGGACGAGCAGGCCGTGTCGATGGCCAGGGANGGGCCGCGCAAATCGTAAAAATAGGACAGCCGGTTCGCGGCTATGCTCAACGTGTTGCCGGTCATCGAATGCGAGGTCATGGACGCNAGATCCTCAAGCGCGCGCTGTCCGTAATCCATGCCTGAAATGCCGACGAACACGCCGCATTTTCCGCCCGCGAGCTTTTCGCGCGGGATCCCCGCGTCCTCCATGGCTTCGTGCGCGATTTCCAGCAGAATGCGCTGTTGCGGATCCATCCAGGAGGCTTCGCGAGGCGAAATGCCAAAAAAGGACGGATCGAACTGATCTATATTGGAGAGCGCGCCGGCCGAAAAACTGACGCTTCGGCCCGGCTCCGAGCGCGAAGGATGCGTAAGCTCGTCGACTGGCCAGCGATCGTCGGGAACGCGGCTAATGGCGCTTTTGCCGGACGAGAGCAGCTCCCACATTTCGTCGGCGTTTCCCACGTCCCCCGGAAAGCGCATCCCCATGCCGATAATCGCGATGGGCGTCTGGAAGGGATCGCGGGTGGCTTCGCCTTCGCCGGGCGCCTCGCCAGTTTCCGCGATCCGCCCCAGACCGACGTAGCGAAGATCGCGCAGGCGAACTCCCTCGAGCCCGCAATCCTTGCGAATTTGATTCCAGAAAGGAAAAATCTGCGAAACCGGCTTCGAGCGGTCGCGCCCGGGAAAGATCCAGGGNGAGTTTTTAGTCTTCGCCGCGTCCTCGAGAATTTTCTGAGCGCGCTCGTCGAGCCATAATCTGCGCTTTTTGCCNGACTGCGATTCGACGACGAGCAGTCTCTTTTCGGGAAAATAATTTTCCCAGCGGGCGGAGAGAATTTCGTTCTTGCCCGCGCCCGTAAGGGCGAGCAGAGCTATCGCCCTGGCCTCCGTCTTCTCCGANTCCATAAGTTTTGCGAGCAANTCTTCGACCGAGGCGNCGTCGAGCTCGATCATGGCNCCGCGCTTTTCTTCGGAATAGCGAACTCCCCGCGCGGGAGAGCGCCCGGGAGCGATAAAGCCGGCGCCNTCGGCCGCCTTGAATATATCCTTCAGCACGTACACGATCCGGTCGCGAGTCGAGGAAGCGAAATTTCGCGACTCGAAAGTNTCGAGCCAGTCCGTTATATGNGTTTGATCAATGGCGTTCAGCTTCATNGGCCCNAAAAAAGGCAGGATATGCTGTCTGGAGATGCGCTCGTCGACTCGCCAGCTGTATTTNCCGGCCTTGATCGACGGGAGCCAGGCTCCGCGAACGAAGGTCGCCATGTCGGGACAGGATTGGGCGTTCGGTAAATCGGAGAAATTTGCGCTCAAGAGTNAGTCCTTGTATAATGCGAAGCGTCCGGCGGGAGGCCGGACATTTTTAGTTATAAAAAATTGTCGATGTCAGTACAGCGCATAAAATAAGATCGGCGACAGTTTTTTACAAGTTTTAAATAAAAATAATTAGTTTGTNATTANANGNAGTTGNGTCTTGNCAGAATGTTTTTTTCTGTTTCGGACTAAAAACAGTCCAAAAAACGAAGCGCGGCTCTTCAATTTATGATCGCGTCGATCGATCTCAGTGTATTATTATCTCTTGAATACTATTATNTTGANTATCTNTTGAATACTATTATAAGGATGCGCTCTCTTTTTACGAAGGCTTCGCGCTCGCGGNAGGAAGGTATTTTTGAGCTCGCGGGATAGAGTTTCGGCCATTCTGAACTCCCTCGACGCCGACGAAAAGCGGGAGCTTCTCGCCGCCTTGCTCGCCGACTCCGAGGCGGTCGCGACCATGCCAGGAAAAAGACTCCCCGCGACCGATCTCGCCCGAGCCGAGCGCTGGCTCTGGGAAAGGGCGGAAAAAGCGCGCGCCCCCCGCCAAAAAGATTCCCGGATCAGGATGTGGTTCATATTTATGCTGCTCCGCTACGGGGGCTTGCGTCTGCCGGAAATCTTCAGACTCGCGGCCTCGGATTTCGATTTTGACGGCGGGATAGTTTACGCGCGAGAGGGCGACTCTAGCAGGATTGTCCCTATTCCGATCCCCGTCGCGAAGAAAATGAAAGCCGCCTGGGAGTTATGGCGCGAGTCTTCGTCGAGCGATTTTCCCTTCCGCGGCGACGCGGGGCAAATTCGTCGCGCTTTCAAGGATTGCGAAAAGTCCCTCGCCCTCCCCGCGGGTCTCGTCAACGCCCGCTCCATGCGCCGCGTCCGTGGACGGGAATTGGAGTTTCTGGGGCTGGGCGCGGAGCTTATCGAGATTTTCATGGGTCGCGAGCGACCCGCCGACGAGAGGAAAGGGAAGCTCGCCGCCAGATTGCTCAAAGGCGCCGTTCAGGGCAAAAGCCGGAGTAGCGCCCGCAATGTCTTCCCATGCGTCGCGACGCGCGTCGACGCGGGAGGGATAATCGTCGACGTCGCTCTCGAGACGGTCGGCGGTCTGGAAATCCTGGCCAGGATTACGGACACAAGCCGCGCGGCTCTCGATCTCGCCCCCGGGATCAGGGTTCGCGCCCTGGTCAAGGCTCCCTGGGTCTCCGTCTTTCCAGCGGCGAACGCCCCGACCGGGGCAAATAATTTTTACGGAACGGTGAGCGCGGTCAAAAGCGACGGGGAAGCGGTCGAAGTTATCGTCGCCCTGCCCGAAGGCGTCGCGATTTGCGCCCTTTTTCAGTCGGGAACGCCTGAAAACGCCCGTTTCGCGGCGGGCGACGAAGTCGTAGTCGGCTTCGATCCCTTCGCCGTAATTCTTGTTCGGGATTGACGCCAGGATCCTCCGCGAAAATAAATTAAAAAAATTTTTTTACCGCTTATTGACAGACAACATGTTGAATTATCGGGAATATTTAAATTAGCGAGAGACATATCGCTCTAAAGAGTAAAAATTTTTGGTCGATAAGTCTTGCAAAGCGGAAGATGTTGTTTTATCTTTTGAACCACGACGGAGAACCCATAAGGTTCTAATTCATTTTCCCGACGGAAAAACGGGAAAATTAAAAGGAAGGTACAAAAAATGAAGAAACTAGCTACGCTTATTTTGGCCGCTGGCATGGTCTTCGGAGCGACCGCCGGCGCGAACGCCATCGACTTCAAGGCCAAGGGCCAGTGGATCATGAACTTCGACTACGGCGACGGCGGCAATTTTGTCGGCGGTTACAAGAACCAGAACAGCATCGGCTGGGGCGGCGGTCGCGACAATTTCGAAGCCAGCCAGCGCGTTCGTCTGCAACTCGACGCCGTGGCTTCCGAATCCCTCTCCGGCACGGTCTATTTTGAAATTGGCAACCAGTGGTGGGGCGAGGGAGCTTCAGGCGGCCAGCTGGGAGCCGACGGCAAAGTTATCGAATTGAAGCAGGCCTACATTGACTGGATGGTTCCCGAGACCGACGTAAAGGTTCGCATGGGTATCCAGAACGTGGCCCTGCCCAGCTACACCATTGGATCCAGCACCGTAATGGACGACGACGTGGCCGGCATTACCGTAAGCGGCCAGGTCAACGACATGGTCGGCATCACCGGCATCTGGATGCGTCCCTTCAACGACAACTATGGCGGCGCGGGTATTTCCCTGGACGGTCATACAAGTGATTGGCGCAAGGGCTATCTTGATAATCTGGACGCCTTCGCCCTGCTCGTGCCCATCACCCTCGACGGCGCGAAGCTCACTCCCTGGGGTATGTACGCCACTATCGGCCCCAACACTTTTCGTTCAGGGGATGTAAGAAATTGGCCTTCTTCCACCCGGGATTTTGATAAGGATTCGGGCACATGGAAAGGCGGTGCCACAAATGGATACTCCGCCAACTATTTTGGCGATTTGACGCCTGGCGGTTCTCAGGCTGGATACGCGCAAATGGGCCTCTTCCCTGTGGCCGGCTCCCGTCATAAGGACTTCTCGCCCGCTTCCTCCAAGTTGAGTCANCCCGGGCAACGGCTGGTGGGGCGGCATCACCGGCGACATCACNGCCTTTGATCCNTTCCGCATCGCNTTTGACTTCACCTACGGNTCCNTCGAATGGNCNGACAACGGTCGCCTGAATCGTCAGGGATGGTTGGCCAGCGCCCTTGTGGAATACAAGCTTGATTGGGNNATTCCGGGNATCTACGGCTGGTANGGCTCCGGCGANGACAACGATCCNGCCAACGGTTCCGAGCGNCTGCCCACNATCAGCGCGAACAACACCAACCAGTTNTCCCGCTTCGCCTTCAACGGCGATCCCTATATCGCCCGCGACGGCGTAATCAGCACCGGCAACATGGGCGGCACCTGGGGCGTGGGCGTTCGCCTGAAAGACATGAGCTTCNTCGAGAACCTGAAACACACCTTGCGCATCAACTACATGGGCGGCACGAACGCTCCGTCCATGGGNAAGAANATGTCCCTCAACGGTCTGTGGTTCAACGGNATGACCCTGTNNNCCGGCGACAGNCTGGGNNGNGGCNNGTNNACNGATACCNNACNCCNNCTGGATCAGNNTACNGGNTNTNNNNCCATGGGCATTGACGGCACCTACCTGACCACCATGGACTCCGCCCTGGAATTTGGCCTGACCAACACGTACAAGATGTACGAGAACTTCACCATCAACGTGGAAGCCGANTACGTGGCCATGTTCCTNGANACCAGCNNNTCNGTATGGGGCGCNCGCCACAGNNTCAACCAGTCCATTCCGTCCACCAAGGACGCCTGGAACATCAACGCCAGCTTCGTGTATCAGTTCTAATCTGATCTGATCGCGAGAAATACAGGGGAGCCGAAAGGCTCCCTTTTTTTGTTAAAGCGGCGAAAGTTCGCGGCGGACGATTTCTCCGCGCCAGGGCGGAGNNGNAACGGCGCTCNCGACTCGCATAGTCCGCNGANTTCGCCCGCGTCCTGGAGAATATNAAGCCATTTTTCGCCAAAAAGCAAAAAAAGACGCGACGTTTGTCGTCATGGCTCGCCGAATAATGGACATCGGGAAAAAAATAACATAAGTTAACCGAAAAATATTTATNATAGAGGATATGGAAAGNGATTCAGCCTCNCGAAAATTGTCTATAAAAACGCCAATATATAGAAATAAAAGCATACCGGAGAAAAATCCGACCCCTCGCCATTTCTCGCCGCGCGGATTTGCCCGGACAAACGGTACGTTTAGGAGGCCGTATGCAGTTGAGTTTTGACAAGGCCGCCTGCCAAAATACGCGCAGGGCTTTACGCAAGGAGTGGCTGCTCACAAACGGACTGGGAGATTACTCGTCCAGCAGCATACTCTATTGCAACACGCGAAAATACCATGGACTTCTGGTCGCGGCCACGCCGGAGGGACGAGCGGTGTTATTGTCCGCCATGGAGGAATCCGTANCTGGCGGCGGGAAGGAATTTTTCATATCGACGCGCCAGCATCCGGGNAAGCTCTACCCNGAGGGCTACCAGTANATGGAGAGCTTNAGCCTCGATCCCTGGCCGCAATTCGTATATCGCGTGGGNGACATCCGCATCAGGCGGGAAATGATTTTGCTCAAGGGCGTCACGCGNCTCNTGTTCCGCTGGACCATCGAGCCGCGCGGAACGAAGCCCCAGGCCAAATGGCCNGAGCTTACCCTGCGTCTCAAGCCCCTTTTGGCCTTTCGCGGCTTCCATCAACTGGCGCGNCAAAACNATTTNATCCAGCCGCAGGCNCGCGTCGCGCCGGGCGGCTTCGGCATCTCGCCTTATAAGGGCTTGCCTTCCCTCTATTTTCAGGTCAGCGGCCATCATACCTTCGTCCCNCGGCCAGACTGGTATCACGATATCGAATATTTCCAGGANAGGGAGCGCGGCTTCGAGGACAGCGAGGAACTCTTCCAGCCGGGAATTCTGGAAATTCCCTTCCCCGCGCTTCCCGANGGCGGCTCGGTCTATATGGCCGTNGGCACGGAAGAACTGGCCGAAGCTGGNAAAAAGCTCGCCGACCTNTGGNNCGAAGAANCGGCGGAGCGCGAGGCCCAGNCCGCGAAAAATAAGGGNATGATCGGNCATCTGCAAGAAATTGGCGACCAGTATCTCGTCGAATCGACCTCCGGCTTGCCGGAAGTCATCGCCGGTTATCACTGGTTCGATTCCTGGGGACGGGACACGCTGATCGCNNTGCCCGGGCTGACCTTCTATAGCGNTCGGACGCAATTCGGNCTCGATGTCCTGAGCATGGTNCCCGGATCCATGCGCGACGGTCTGATTCCCAATATCTTCGGCGAGGAAAATCGTCACGCCTACAATTCGGTCGACGCGTCTCTCTGGTACGCCTTTGCCGTGCAGTGCTATCTCAAGACAAATCCCGACGGCTATGACTGGGTTCGCGCCAACGCCTGGGGCGCCCTGAAGGAAATAGTCGCGGGCTATAAACGCGGGCCGGGCATGGACATCTATGTCGATGAGAACGGCCTCCTGCACGCGGGCAACGCCGAGACGCAACTTACCTGGATGGACGCCAACGCGGGCGGCCAGCCCGTAACGCCCCGCTACGGTTGCCCGGTCGAGCTAAACGCGCTCTGGTACAACACGCAGGCTTTCGTCGACGAATTGGCCAAAAAATTCAGCGAGCCGGAATGGGAATGCCCGGAGGCTCTCTTCAAGATGCGCAAGGCCTTCTACGAGCATTTCTGGGTTTCGCGCGACGGCGGCTATCTCGGCGACGTATGGCGCGACGGTATGCTTGATCAGAGCATTCGCCCGAATCAGATCCTGGCCGTCGGTCTGCCGAATCGCGTCCTTTTCCGCGATCATTGCCGACAGGTAGTCGACTGCGTCAAGTCGAAATTGCTCACGCCCTACGGACTGCGCACTCTCGCGCCGAGCGATCCCAATTACAAGGGCCGCTACGAGGGCGGCCCCAACGAGCGCGACGGCGCCTACCATCAGGGCACTGTCTGGCCCTGGCTTCTAGGCCAATATACCGCCGCCCTTATCCGCACGACCTGGGACAATATGGACGAGGCGGTTAAATCCTTGCTCGATACGGTTACGCCGCTGTTTACCGAGCATCTGGCCGACGCCGGACTGGGCGCGATATCCGAAATCTTCGACGCTTCGCCGCCGTACAGACCCAACGGGACTATCTCCCAGGCCTGGAGCGTCGCCGAATGCCTGCGCATGCTGATCATGGCCAGGGAAGCGTCGCCGACAGAATACGACAAGTGGGAGCGTCGCGCGGC
>JAAUYY010000013.1 GCA_014804865.1 Desulfovibrio sp. | reverse complement strand
GTTAAAAAAACTCTTTTAATGCGAACGTTCGTTTCTAAAAGCTTCGCATTTGCGCCTGTCCGCGCCTCGACTTCGTTTTTTCAGAGTTTCGCGGACGTTTGCGCGGGCCAGACCGCCCCCAGCTGGGACTAACCCCGCTCCCGCTCTTGCGAAACTGTCAATACTATAATCAGGCCCCCGGCTTTCTTTTCTTTTCCCTACGCGCGCGGCGGAGCCAGTCGTACCATTTTTCGAGGCCGTCGCCGGTTCTGCAGGAAACCTCGAATATATCCAGATCCGCGTTGAGTTTGCGCGCGAATTTCTCGGCCTTTTGGACATCGAAATCGACATAGGGCAGAAGGTCGGTTTTGTTCAGGATCATGGCCTTGGATAGGTGAAAAAGAAGCGGGTATTTTTCCGGCTTGTCGTCGCCCTCGGCTACGCTTAATAACGCGATCTTCGCGTCTTCGCCGCAGTCGAACTCCACTGGACAGACGAGATTGCCGACGTTTTCTATAAAAAGAATGTCGACGCCTTCGAGATCCAGTTTCCCAACGGCCGCCTTGACCATCGCGCTATTGAGATGGCATCCCCCTTCGGTATTGATCTGAACGGCGCGCGCGCCAGTCTCCGCGACGCGTCTCGCGTCGTTGTCAGTCTGTAGATCTCCCTCGATAACGGCGATGTTGAATTCGTTCTTGAGATCGGACAGGGTTCGCTCGAGCAAGGTTGTCTTTCCCGCGCCCGGGGAGCTGATCATATTGAGAACAAGAATGCCCCGTTCCCCGAACATTTCCCTGAGCTCTTCGGCCATTTTCTCGTTGGCTTCCAAAATATTGCGCACTATGGGTATTTCCAATTTTCGTCTCCGGCGGTATAGCGACCGCGGTTAAATTTGAAACAAATCGTCCAAAGAATTATATAGCGGGCAACTAACGAGAGCGCCAACAGTATTTACGCGGCGGAAACGGCAAGACGCTCGCGGCGCGGGCTTCGCTCTCGCTATGGCGACTTCGCTCCGCAAAGACGCCCGCGAAATTACCGCGAGGCGAATTTACTTCGCCGCGGGGAGAATTTCCAGCGCGATTTGTTATAGCGACTGCAAAGGGCGACGCCACCCGAGCCCTTTACAGATTGACGCGCGAATATAATATAACAAGCGCGTATTGACCAGCGCGCGCGGAACGCGTTTCGTCCGTTTTTTCGTCAAAGATAGTCTCTAAAAAGCTATTTTACGCTAAATAAGCAAATTGGCGATGATTTTATCGCTACTTTCGCTTGAAATTGGCCCCGCGCGGAGGCGACTTTAGGCTAAATTCGAGAAGCGAGTCGCGGGATAGAACGAGATTTCTGAACGGAGAATTCAGTTTTTAACTCGATATATTCGGCTCTTCGCGAGAGAAGCCGTTGGTCGCCATAAAAATTCGCCGAAAATCCTTCGACTTGACGCGTTGAAAAATTTAAAATTTTCGCGTAAAATATCATATTCAAAATTGTCCAGGAGAAAATAATGGCCCAAAATTGCAGATTTACAAACGAGGAAAACGGAGAAACCTACTACATCCTCGATAACCAGCTCTACTATACCGACCAGGAGTTCGAGAAGGCCCTGATGAAAAAATACAACCTGACTTTACTTCATCAGCATGAAATAATGAAGGAAAAGGCCTGCAAACTCGTGAGTCAGGAAGAATTCGCCAACGAACTAAAAATGTTCCTGGGCAAGGACGATCTGACGCGTTTCGAAACCAAGGGCATTCTTGTAAAAAAGGCGCCCGTCAGTTCTCGCAAGAAAAAGAAATAAACGCTCGTCTTCGCGGAGCGCTCCCGGATCGCGTCGGAGCGCTTTCGCGTGATAATCGTCTTCGCGGTTCCTGTATATCGCAATTTTTTGCAATCTGGCAATTTGGCCAATTGACGCCATAATATTGCCAGATTCCCATTTTTTCGCCTTTTTTCCGTTCCCGAACTTGCCGACTCGCGATGTTTGCGAGCCGGCATTCCTGTTATGGCAAATCGCGCCGGGAATTTTCCCTTAACAGCGAAGCGCGTTGCCGCTCATTTGCGCGAGGCCTATCATGCGACAACGCAAATATTCCTTACAAGCCTGGCCGTCGGCTGGTAAATTCGCGGGCGTCTTCGCGCGGGAAAGCCGCCATATCGCGTTGGGGATTTTCAATCGCGACGCGCTCTAGCCAAGCGAATTTCCCTATTGTCAACCCGGCTCTTCAATCCTCTCTTGTTCGACTCCCTCTTGTTAGCTTCCTCTTTCCGCCCGCTCCAGTCGAGCCAAAATTTTTTGATAGTATTCGTCCTGGGCGGCGAGTTCCGCGTTTCTCTTCGCGCCTTGTTCCATTTTGCTTAATAAAAGGCGGAGTTTCGTCATGCTTTTCAAACGCGTTTTTTCATCCGGCGAATTTTCCATGAGATCGAGCAAACCGCCGATCTCCTTTCTGTCGCGTATTTCCGGCGGAACGAAGCCAGCGTTCTTCAAAATTTTGTAAGCCATGCGAAGGTCTTCCGGCACGGAGCTCAGATCTTCTATTTCAAGNGGTTTTCCCGCTCCGGGCAGATTATCGAGCTCTCCGTCGCGAATCGCTTCGGCGATTTTCTGTTCGGCGATTATGGAGAGGACGTTCATCAGACAAGTTTGGCGGAATTTAAAAACGACCGGCCTTGCCCAAACTCTCGCGCCATTCTTTGAGCAATTCGAGGGCCCGCTCGGGAGTTATGGCGTCGGGATTAGTTTCCTGGATTTCCGCGAATATTCTGTTTTTTACCCCCGCGACAGTGTCTTCATAGCCGGGGAGGATCAAGTTGGATATGGTTTGGCGGGCTCGCGTTCGCTCAAGATTTTTTAGAATCTCGCGAGCTCTTTGCACCACTTGGGGCGGAGCGCCGGCGAGTCGGGCTACCTCCACGCCGTAACTGCGATCAGCCGGTCCTGGCAAGAGCCTATGCAAAAACAATATTTCCTTGCCGCTATAATCGCCTACGGCGACGTTCATGTTAAAAAGGCCCGGGATACGATTTTCCAGCCCGGTTAGCTCGTGATAATGGGTCGCGAAAATTGTTCGTAAATTGCCCTGGCAACGATCCGCGAGGTCTTCGAGGATCGCCCAGGCCAGAGCCATACCGTCGTATGTGCTTGTGCCGCGACCGATTTCGTCGAGNATTACCAGACTTCGTTTCGTGGCTTGACGCAGAATTCGCGCGGTTTCCATCATTTCGACCATGAAAGTCGATTGCCCGCGGGCGATGTTGTCGGAGGCTCCCACTCGGGAAAACAAGCGATCGACGACGCCAATTACGGCGGAAGTCGCGGGGACTGGCGAGCCCATCTGCGCCATTAGCGCGATTATCGCCACCTGCCGCAGGATTGTCGATTTCCCGGCCATATTTGGTCCGGTAATCAGGCAGACNTTGCGGCTCTTGTTCATCTGGAAATCGTTGGGCACGAAATTGGCGCGCCCGATAATATTTTCGATTACCGGATGCCGTCCTTCGCGGACGCGGATTTCGCATTCTTCGGTCAATTCGGGCATCGTCCAGTTGTCGCGTCTGCCGACGTAAGCCAGACTCTGCTGATAATCGATCTGCGCGATCAGATCCGCTGACTGCAAAATTCTCNCTTTTTGCGCCGCGATGTGNTCAGTCAAATTGAGGAACAGCTCGTTTTCGAGTTCCTTGCGTCTGTCGGCGGCTTGAAGGAGATCCTCTTCGAGTTTTTTGAGGGATTCAGTAGCGAATCTTTCGCCGTTGGCCAGGGTTTGACGCCGTATGAAATGGTCGGGCAGATCTTTTGGAAGGATCGCTTTCGAGGCCTCGAAGAAATAGCCGAAGACTCGGTTATAACCCAGTTTTAGGCGGGAGATGCCGGTTTTTTGCTGCTCTTCGAGCAACAGATCGCGCAGTTTTTGCTCGCCGTGCTCCATTAATTCTATTTGCTCGTCGAGCGAGGCGTGGAAGCCTCTTTTGAACATACCGTTTTCANTCTCGGAGTCCTCGAGCGCCGATTCGAGAAGCTCCGCGCAATCGGCCAGATCGTCGATCAAGGCGCCGACATTTCGCAATCCGGGAGAGGTCTGCGAGTCGGCGAGAAGCAAGGCTTTTAATTTCGGCAGATGAGCGGCGCTCTGTTTAAGGGAGAGAAGATCCCGGAAAGTTCCTCTTTTTAGGACTATTCGCGTGATAATTCGCTCCATGTCGCGCAGATTTTCAAGGACGGAGCGGAGGGAGTCGCGCAGATCGTCATTTTCCATGAGATAGGCGACGCCTTCCTGGATCTGCCGAATCTTTTTGAGATCCCTCCAGGGATGGCGCAGCATATCTTCCATGAGTCGACCGCCCATGGGAGTCAATGTCTCGTCCATGACATGGCGCAAAGTGCCTTCGCCCTTCTGACCGTTCAGTCTGACGAAGATCTCGAGATTCCTTTCCGTAAGGTCATCGATGATCATCCGTTTGCCCAGATCCATTGGGCGGAAGGGCAGAAGGCGGACGGGCTGATTGATTTGCGTCTGTTGAATGTAGGCGACGAGGGCGCCGCAAGCGCGGGTTAGCGAAGGTTTGTCCTCGAGACCAAGCGCGCCCATTTCGCGCACTTCCTGCGCTGTCATTACGCGCTCCGCGGCGCGTTTTAGTTCAAAATTGATCGAAGGCTGGTGGACTTGACGTATCGCGCCCTGGACGATCGTCGCGGGAATCTGCTGACCGTCGGGGATTAGCAATTCGCGGGGAGCGAGTTTTGCGACCCAGGCCCACATATCGTTCTGTCGTTTAAACTCGAGGCCAGACCACTGGCCAGTGGAAATATCGGCCCAGGCGAAGCCGCAGGAGTGTAGCCCCAGGAAAACAGATCCCAGGTAATTNCGCGTTTTGGCGTCGAGAGTAGTGTCATCGATAGATGTGCCGGGCGTGATAACCTGGGTTACAGCCCGTTCGACAATTCCTTTGGAGGCTTTGGGATCGCTGATTTGTTCGCAAATGGCCACATTGTAGCCCTTGTCGATGAGCTGGGCCAGATAGGGCTGNGCGGCATGCCAGGGGAAGCCGCACATGGGAACGACATTGGCGTCGTTCTTGTTGCGCGAGGTGAGGGCGAGTTGGAGTTCCCGGGCGGCGACGCGAGCGTCCTCGAAAAAAAGCTCGTAAAAGTCGCCCATTCTGAAAAAAAGGAGAGCATCAGGATATTGCTTCTTGACGCTCTTGTATTGATTCAGNACTGGGGTCAGTTTCGCTTGATCGTCGCTCATTCTTCGATGCGCGTCGAACGCGCCTGGAAAAAGGCGCTAGACGGCGTTATGTTCTGGAGAGGCGTCGTCCTTGACGGCGATGGCCGCTTCCTTCGCTCCGGTCTCTTCGTTTTGGGCGTTCAGTTTTTCTTCCAGATCTTTTATCTTCTTTTCCATGCGCTCGATTCTTCTTCTGCCCTTGTTGTATTTATGGCCGATCGATAGCCTGTCCCAGGCGAGCATGAACAGAGTTATAATACTTCCCAGGACGAAAGACGCGACAACAATAAAATAGAACGGCAACGGTATGGCCGTCATGGTCGGAATAAAGAAAAGGTTGAAAGTCAGGGTAATATCNTGCGANAGNGGCGCCTGATTCTGGAAAAAGAAGACCATGGCAAGGAAAAAGAAGACCGCGATCAAGAGAATTTTAATATAGCGCATATTTCGCTCCTTTCGGGACGCGGGTAATTATGAAGATCGCTTCGGGCAATACGGCGTCGCGTCCTGGACGCCCGGAATTAATATTCCGCGAAGCGGGGTCTCAAGCCTTTCCATGTGTCGTTCAGATACTGCGGAATCGTCCGAACTTCGTCCATAACCGCCATAAAGGACGAATCCCCGTTCCAGCGCGGCACGAGATGAAAGTGCAGATGCTCGCGCACTCCCGCGCCCGCGGCCTGGCCTTGATTGAGGCCGACATTTATCCCTTCGCAACGGAAATGATCTTTCAGGATCGCGGAGCATTTTTGCAAGGTCGTCATTATTTCGGCGCTTTCCTCGGGAGTCAGATCCTCGAGCGCCATGACATGACGATAAGGACAGACCATTATGTGTCCGTTATTGTAGGGATACTTGTTNATAATGACAAAGCATTCCCGCCCGCGCCAGAGTATAAGACGTTCCTCGTCTTCGGATTCGNCGCTCGGAACGCAGAACACGCATTCGTCCGGCTTCGGCCCGAGA
Source organism: Desulfovibrio sp. (assembly GCA_014804865.1). The sequence continues at coordinate 2,155 of JAAUYY010000013.1, read as the reverse complement.
ATATAGTCGATGCGCCATGGCGTCCAAAGTTGTTTCATCGCGAATCNACTTTACGCTTATTTCTCCTCGCGGGCAATAGCGGATTGACGTTTCTCATCGGCTTTTTTCAGGCTCGCCTTTACCAGGGCGAGCTGGGCGCGGGCGTTGGGCGCTTTTCCGTCCAGTTTTGCCATTAGAGCCAGTTGAAGCAAATCCGAATATATTGGGCCCGGTTTCAGGCCGAGTCGAGCGAGATCATGACCCGTAATGTCCGGTTTTTCGCGACGGAGGGTGGTGATATAGAGCGAAACGCTTTTTTCAAGGCCCCTGTCTTTGGTCGAGGTCATAATGTATAATAAGGCCTCCAGAGGCAGATCCTTGAGGAGACGGCAGAACTCGCTCGCTTTGCCCGTCCCCTGATCATACGCTCTCTGCCATTCCATGAGACGGTTTTTCAACGCTCTGGCCTGTTCGCGACCGCGCATGATTTCCTTCTTTTTGCCCGGAGGCAGACCCAGGCTTTCGTAATTTTCAGAAGCCTCCGCGTAATTCAAATTATGCGACAGCGCGTAAAACCAGCAAACCCAGGGCTCGCATTTCTCCTCGAAGAAAAGCATTTTGTACCATGAGAGGGTTTTCTTACAGCGCTTCAGAATATTTCTTTTTTGCGGATTAAGACTCAGATGGGGATTTAGAGCTTTGAGAATGCCTATTTCGNCCATGCGCTCGAGTATTTCCTGGGCGCAATCCTCCTCGCAGAGAAGCCGGAATTCGTTGAACAGGCGCTTCGGCGAAAGCTTTTCCAGAAGGCGCATGGGAAGCATATTTTTTATTAATTTCTCTGTGCCGGGGCCAATGCGGAATTTATAGCGTTGCTCGAATCTAACGGCCCTTATCGCCCGCGTGGGATCCTCCACGAAACTCAAGGTATGCAAAGCTCGCACGCGTCCGTCCTTGAGGTCGCGTCTTCCTCCGAAAAAGTCGATCAACTGGCCGAAATGTTCTCCGTCAAGGCGCACGGCCAAAGCGTTTATGGAGAAATCCCTCCTGAAGAGATCCATTTTTATTGAAGACGCCTCGACTGTGGGCAAAGCGCCCGGATATTCGTAATACTCCAGTCGCGCTGTGGCGACGTCGACGCGCTTTTCCTCGCCCGCGCTATCGTGATAGATTACGACCGATGTCTTGAATTTTTCATGCTCGCGCACTCTGCCGCCCAGTTCCCTGGCCAATTCCCGGGCCAGGGCGAGACCGTCTTTTTCCGCGACAAGATCGATATCATGCGTGGGAAAATCCGCCAATAGATCGCGAACGAAACCGCCGGCCGCGTAAACGGGAAAGCCTAGCCGCTCGCCTATCTCTCCGGCGAGTCGCAAGATGCGGCGTTTGTCCTCGGGCATTCGCTCCTCAATCTGGCGCGAGGCGTTCCATTGCTTCGCCTCCATTCGCGATGGATCGGGCATATTCCCCGATTCTTTGGCGAAGAGATTGATTAGATCCGTGCGGGTCACCACGCCGATGACCGATCCGTTCTCGACAATAGGCGCCAGCCTCTGTCGCGCGCCAATGATAACCTCTGACAATTCGCGAATTGTCGCGTCCGGAGGAAGAGTTATAATTCTTCTGCGCATATACTCGTCGACAATTTCGTCGCCGAGCCCATGGGCGTTCGCCCGCGCGGCGGTTTGAGCGTCGAGCATTCCGACGCATTCCCTTGTCCCCTTCTTAAACACAGGGGCGGCCTTAAGCCCAAAATGCAACATGAGTTCGTCCGCGTCGCGGATCGTCGCGCCGGACTCTACGCCTATCGCGGGGGAGGACATATAGTTTCTGGCGCGGTTTTCCGGTTTTTGCTGTTCCGCCAGACGCCGCAATATGAGATCCCGCGCTTCGGCGAGCATCATCGACTTTGGGGACGCCGAAGCGGCGTACACATGGCCTCCGCCGCCAAGTTCCTTGCAGATCGCGCCGACATTTACGGCGTCGCTGCGGCTCCGCGCGACTATCTGAATCCGATCGCCCATGAGTCCAAGCGCGAAGAGAACTGTAAACTTTTCCATCTCCATCAGCTTGTGGGCGAGGTAGGCGAAATCGCCGAGATAATGATCAATCGCCGCCTCCGCAATGACAACGTTTACATTATTAAACGTATATGTCCTGGCGGACTCCAGAAGCG